>CAYYSC010000370.1:0-3866 GCA_964474065.1 uncultured Rhodospirillales bacterium
CCCGACAATTCTCGGCAATCACGAATGGGGCTTCCTCGGACCGCAGGGCGAGCGGGCCCGCGCGGCGGACTGGGTGGACCGGCAACTGGTCGGCTGGCTGGCCGAGCAGCCCTACCGGCTGGAGCTGACGCGGGCAGACAAGCGCCTTCTGCTCGTCCATTCGACCCCGTGGGAGCCGCAGGGGGAGTACATTCTGCCCGGATCGAAGCAGTTGCAGCGCTTCGGAGAGGCGGATGCGGAGGTGGTCCTTTATGGCCACACCCACCAGCAGGTGAACGAGCAGGTGGGCGAAGTCCTGGTCGTCAATCCCGGCTCGGCCGGGGATGCGCGCGACTTCCGGAACGGCCGGCAGCTGAGCTGTGCCGTGCTCGATCTTGCCCAGGGTGAGGTGAGGATCATCGACTACCAAGTCTGACCTCCGAGCACGAACGACCCTTTTATGAGCCAAACCGGCAATAGGCCGGCAGTTGGATGGCGCGCATGACCGTCAGACAGGGCCAAACCCTTTTGCGCCCATAACGATTTCCGTCCTGATCTGGATCAATTGGTCTGGGCGAAGCTTGAGCTTAAATGATAGGTAGAGTTGAGAGAGTGCAAAGGGGAGCATTACCCATGTTGACTCTAACAGATTGTTTCGCTCTGACCGAACTGACCCCGGAAGAGATCGACGCTATCGCCGAACACGAACATGTTCCGGAGATTGTGGCCGTGGAACTCGGCGACTACTTGGTACATACGGTCGACGGTCAAAAGCGCATCAAGCGGATGATCGAGGATGATATCGCCGCGGCGCAGGAGCGCGGAGACTACAAGCATTCGGCGGATCTGAAACTGGCCCTGAAGCATTTCTGCGAAACGCACGCCGAAGCGTAACGTCCGATCAGGTGCCGAGCACCCGCAGTCGCGGCCAACGCTCGGCCCAGCGCTTGGCGCGGACCCGCTCACGGTAAATCCCGCGCCGATCCGTTCGGAACATCGGCCCCGGCTGGAGACGCAGCCCCATCAGGTCGCCGACGCCCAGTGGCGCTTTGATCTGCAGGCGGCCGAGCCGGTCCATTGCCAGCCCGACGGCCGTCGGCGTCTCGACCCAATGCCACATGGCCTGCCCTGACGACCGGAAGGGTGCAAAGCCGTTTACGCGATGCATGCGAGCTTGGTTCCGCACCTGCCAAGTATGCTGCGGTAAAGCGGCCGTCAGGAACGCTTCGAATTCTGACTCGTTTCGGTCGTTATGCTCGTCGAAGAAGAGGACATCAATGTCGGCGAGCGGGGTCGGTGAACGATAGCCGTGCAAGAGATCCCAAACGGCGTTCCGGACGAACCCGGCGGCTATCCAGCAGTCCGGGAGGCCCAGGTCCGCTACGGCTTGCAGAGCCTCTCGCTGCCATTTACTGGCGACCGCCGCCGCAACAAGGTAGGGAACGGGGCGATCGATCGGAGTGTCAGTTGTCACCCGCCATTGCCATTTTCGGTTCGTTCGCATCCGCCGGGGTGAAGGTGAAGCCTTCGTAGCCCTTGGCAACCACTTCCTCGCATCTCTTCTTGTAGGTATGGACGCCGCCGACATCGAGCATAAATACCCGCGGCTTGCCGGGAATGTTGGCGCCCATGTACCAACTCGCCGCCTTCGGATAGAGAGTTGCGTCCGCAACCCGCTTTACGTGCATGGTCCAGTCGTACTGCGCAGTCTCCGTCGGCTCGACCGCTTTCTGCTGGTGACCGCGCATGTAGGCGAGGCAGTCGACGATCCAGTCCACATGCTGTTCGCAGGAAAGGATCATCTGGCTCTTCACCCCGGGCGAGCCGGGGCCCGTGATCATGAACATGTTCGGGAAGCCCGCACACATGATGCCCAGCATGGTGTACGGCCCTGCTTCCCAGTCCTTTGTCAGGGAGCGGTCATCCGTTGTCCGGATGTCGATTTCCTTCAGCGCGCCGGTCATGGCATCGAAACCGGTGGCGAAGACGATAGCGTCGAACTCGTACTCCCGCTCGTCCGTGCGGATGCCCTTTGCCGTCAGTTCCTGGATCGGGTGCTTACGGGCGTTGACTAGATGCACATGGGGTTGGTTATACGTCTCGTAATAGCCGGTATCGAGGACCAGCCGCTTCGTGCCGATAGGATGGTCGTTCGGGCAGAGCAGTTCTGCCGTTTCAGGATCCTTCACAATCGAGCGGATCTTGTTATGCACGAAATCCCGCGCGGTCTTGTTCGCGTCGTCATTGGTCAGCAGGTCGGTGAAGGTATACAGGAAGCTGATCGAGCCTCCTTCCTGCCATTTCATCTCGTAGAGACGATTACGCTCTTCTTCCGGGACTTCCAGGGCTGACTGGGTCGGTGGCGGAAACCCAGCAATGCCGAATGGCGTATCATAGGCGGCCTTGCGCCGCTCGCGATAGGTCGCCTTGTGTTGGGCCTCCCGCTCCTTGTCCAACGGCCCGTTCTGCGCCGGGAGGATAAAGTTTGCGGTCCGCTGGAAAACCGTTAGTTCTCTCGCCTGCTTGGCGATGATCGGGATCGACTGCACGCCGGAGGAGCCGGTGCCGATCACGGCAACGCGCTTCCCGGTGAAGTCCACGCCCTCATGCGGCCAGAGGCCGGTGTGATAGGTCTCTCCCTGGAACTCGTCCAGACCTGGGAAGTCGGGCACGCGCGGAATCGAGAGATTGCCGGTCGCCATGATACAAATCGGCGCGGAGAAGGTTTCGCCGCCTTCCGTCACCACCGTCCATTCGTTTTTCGGGCGGTCGAACGTGGCGGTCTTTACACGCGTATTGAACTGGATGTTCTTGTAGAGGTCGAATCGCTCGGCAACGTGGCGAAGATAGTCCAGAATCTCCGGCTGGTTGCCGTAACGCTCCGGCCAGGACCAGTCTTGTTCGAGTTGCGGATCGAAGCTGAAAGAGTATTCCAGGCTTTCGACGTCACAGCGGCAGCCGGGGTAGCGGTTCCAGTACCAAGTGCCGCCGACGTCGGTGCCGGCCTCCAGCACTTTCACCCGCATGCCCAGCTTGCCCCGCAGGCGATGCAGGGCATAAAGGCCGCCGACACCGGCGCCGATCACTAGAGCGTCAAAATGATCTGGGGAAGAAGAAGCGGTCATGGCAGGGACCCTCCCGAATATCGCGAATATTGGAACCAAAGTAGCAAGCATGGCGGGAAGGGTCGATAGGCGGGATTCCAGATCGGCAAACGCACGAGGATTTGCGCCGTGATACCCCTAGGGCATTTCGCGACAGCGCAAAGCCCATATATTGGAACGGCTGAACGCCCGCCTCATCTGGGCGTTGCCAGCCAAACACTACCGGCGAAGCGCAAAAGGGCAGGGAAAACGCCATGCCAGACACGTTCGACTACGTCATCATCGGTGCGGGCTCTGCGGGCTGTATCCTCGCGAACCGGCTCTCGGCGGACGGAAAGCATACCGTGTGCGTGCTCGAGGCTGGCCCGCCTGACCGCAACCCTTACATTCACATTCCGGGCGCCTTTATCAAAAATCTGGCGAACTCCCGCATCAACTGGATGTACGAGACGGAGCCTGTTGCCTCGATAGGCGGCAGGGCTATTGACATGCCCCGGGGCAAGACGCTGGGCGGCTCCAGCTCCATCAACGGCATGATCTACAACCGCGGCCAGCGGATGGACTACGATACCTGGGCGCAACAGGGTAACCGCGGCTGGGGCTATGCGGATGTGCTGCCTTACTTCAAGCGCACCGAGCAGCGGCTTGGCGAGGCGGACGAAACCTACCGCGGCCGCGAGGGCGGCATGACCGTGTAGACCATCATCTATACTCCTCCCTTCGCCGACACGTTTATCCAGGGAGCCGCCGAACTCGGTATCCCGCGCAATCCGGACTACAACG
>CAYYSC010000371.1:0-3859 GCA_964474065.1 uncultured Rhodospirillales bacterium
GTTTGCCGCGGGCGAGCCCCGAGGGGAGCAGCGAAAGCTTGTAGGTGTTGTCGCCGATCTGCAGCGTGTGGCCGGCATTGTGGCCGCCCTGGAAACGCACGACGATGTCCGCCCGCTCCGACAGCCAGTCAACAATCTTACCCTTGCCTTCGTCGCCCCACTGGGCGCCGACGACCGTGACGTTCGCCATGGTGAAAAAACCTTCGCTGCTCGCGATCCAAACCGGAGACGTATAGCGGAGGGGCGAAGGGATGATAAGGGCGGTATTGCCGCCCGCTCAGGCAGTTTCGTCCGGCCCTTTCACAAGGAACACGCCCGCGATCTTCCATTCGCCGCCGGGCTGCTGCTCCATGATGTAATGGGCGATGACCGACCGGCCTTCCGGCCCGATCATACGGACCGGCTGGATCAGCCGTCCGCCCTCCCACCCCAGTTCCGCAAACACATAGGAGCGGGGGCGATAGACCGTACGATAGCCTTGCCGCACCATTCGGATGAACACCTCCGGCGTGGGAAACATCTCCTGAATCGCCGGCGCGGCATAGAAGTAGGCTCCTGCGGCGTCATCCTGCCTGAACGCGCGGATCTGACTGGTAATCACGTCCCGGATCGCGGTGCGATCGCCGTCGCTCTGCGCCCGCACGGGCCCAGCCAGGGCAGTCAAAAACAAGACGGTAACAAGCAACAGGCGCATTGCAATTCTCCTCTTCGCTCCAATTGCAATACGCTACGTTCTAGCCTTTGGTTTGGCCTCCCTTGTGGCGATATAGCTGACGCTCGCGAAAATAATCAGCCCGCCGACGACGGTCGGCCAGTCCGGTACTTCCATGTAAAGCCAGAACCCTACCAGCGCCGCAAACGGAAGACGCAGATAATCGAAGGGCATTACCACCGCCGCCTCTCCATAGGAAAGCGCGCGCGTCAGGCAGGAGTGAGCCGCGAACCCCGAAAAAGCCAAAAGTGCAATCCAGGGCGCGCTCCAGAGCGGCGGCGTCACCCAGATGAACGCCGTGGGAATGGCAGAGAGCGCCAGGATAATCGCATTGACGGAAAACACCATCATGGTGGGCGGGTCGGCCCGCGCGATCAGCTTCACCACATTGTTCGAGAGTGCGTAGAAAACGGAACAGCCGAGCAGCGCCAGGGTTGCCGGGCCGACCTCTGAAAAGCCCGGCCGGACGATCACGAGAATGCCTGCGAACCCAGCCAGCGCCGCCACGACTCGGCGCGATCCAGGCTTCTCTCCGACAATGAAGATCGCCAGCACGATCGTGAAAAGCGGATAGGTTGACTGCAGCGCACTGGCATCGGCCAGCGGCGCGTTGGCGACGCCGTAGAGCATCAGGCTCATGGCGATGAAGGTGCTGACACCTCGTGCACCGTGCAGCAGCGGCTTCGTCGTCCGCAGCCTCCCGAGACCCTGCCGACAGAGCCACGGCAGCATGAGCGCAATCGTGAACAGGCTGCGCAGAAATACCATCTCGAAGGTCGGCATCACGGAACCGAGTTCTCGCGCCGCCACATACATGGCGGTCAGGGACAGGGCCGCGCCGCTCATCCAAAGGATGCCGAGCTTGTTATCAGCGAGACGTTTCACGGCCGCCTCGGCGGCCTCTGCATCGCCAGCGTTGCCTGGACTGCCCTTCCGTTCGCCTGCCGTCACCGCGTCGGCCGCCCGACGGCGGCAGCAGCAGCTTCGGCGATCAGATCCGAAAGCAGTGTCGCACTCTCCAACAGCCTCGGGCTGGGGCGGCTGAACAACTCGTCTCCATCCAGAAAACGGACCGGTATGTCCGCACCCGGCATCTCTGCTTGGCTGCGGTCCGCGGCAAAGCCGCATCCGGCAACCAGCAACAGATCGGGCTCCGCTTCCCTGACGCGGTCCCAGCTAATCTCAAAGGACGGCTCGCCGGGCTGCGCCAGCACGCTTTCGCCACCGACGCGCTCGATCAGGTCCGGGATCCAGTGACCGGATGCGAACGGCGGGTCAGGCCAGTCCAGAAAAGCCACGCGTGGCCGCACCGCAGGCGCCGAGGCCCGCAGCCCGTCCAGCGTGTCTTGCCAGCGTTGGATAAGCGCTGCCGCTTCCGCCACCCGGCCAATCGCGGCGCCGACATCGCCAAAACCTTTCGGCACGTCGTCGAGGCGGAAGGGCTCAAGGTTTACCAGCACGGGGCGGGAGGAAACGGTCTTCACCGCCTCTTCCACATCGCCCGAGGCAACGGCGCAGACATCGCAAAGCGACTGGCTCACCACCACGTCGGGTGCGAGCTTTTCCAGCAAGGCCACATCCAGATGATAAAGCGCGCCGCCGGCTTCCTTCACCTGGCGGTCAATCTCGGTGGCCGAAGCCCCGGTGTCGATTACGGTGGCGGTGAGCACCGGCAGATGAGCCCACTCCGGCCCGCAACTGTGGCTGACCCCGACCAATTCCGAGCCTGCGCCGAGGGCAGTGACGATATCCGTCGCGCTCGGCAGCAACGAGACGATACGCATCAGCGACGCTTTCTCTTAAGCCTTGCGAATATTGAAGCGCCGCCCGGCCGGTCAGCCGGACGGCGTCGAACTTCGACAAGGCTAGCCGCTTTAAGAAAGCGCCGCCAGATCGGCTAGGGTCTTATCCGGCTCCGGCCGCGTCGTGTAATCGGGATCCACGTCGGCGGCGCGGATCATACCGCTTTGGTCGACAACAAATCGCCCGGGCATGGGCAGGGTCCAGCTGTCGTCACCGTTGTATTTCGGCAAGTCCAGGCCAAGGTCGGCATAGACGCTGCGGAGCGGGTCCGTGACGGTAAAGCGGATGCCGAGTTTCGCGGCGTACTCGTTGCCAGGATCGCTCAGCAGATCGAAATCCAGGCCGTGCCGCTCCGCCAGCGTCTTGCTGTGCTCCGGCAATTGCGGCGTAATGGCAACCAGCGTTACACCGCGGGCTTGAATTTGGTCATGCACTGCTTGCAAGGCATACAGCTCTGCATTGCAGTAGGGTCACCAAACGCCCCGGAAATTGCTGAGCACCATGGGTCCGCGCGCCAGAATGTCATCGGACCTGACGGTCTCGCCAGCTTGGTTCATCAGCGCAAAAGGCGGAAGTTTGTGGCCCACCTTTATCACGCCATCCACAATTCCGCTCTCGCGAAGATCCTCGGTATACTGTTTCATGATGGCAAGTTTGTCAGCCGGAACCTGCTTCGCCGCACCTTCGCTGACTGCTTTCAGCTTTTGAGCCAGGGACATGGGTCTCTCCGTCTAAGGTTTTCCCATTGGGATCTAAGTGGCAGCGCTCTTGCAACCACCCTCCAGCCGCGCAAAAGTCTCGCACGATGACGTGAGCCGCTGTGCTGGCAGGCGCCCGAATGGCGAGGACAACAACATGACCGAGGCCGATCTGCCGATCCTGGGACGGCGCCGGATCGAGGCGAAGCGGGTCAAGCCGATCCGCGAGGGAATGGCGGCGCGGCGCGGCAAGGAACAGGCGCGGGAAATGCTCGGCGCCGCGATGGAGATGGAAATGCTGGAGGAAACGCCGCAGCGGGTCCGCTTCAACAGGATTCGCTGCCGGCATGGCGAGATGTACCGGGACACGGGTCTCAGCCCCATCGGGCACCTGCTCTCCTGCAACCGCGACAGCGCCTTCTGTGAGCTCTTTCATTTACGAATCAAGTTGAGCGTTCCCAGACCATCATGGGTGGCGCGAGCCACTGCGACTTCCGCTATTCGGTCAATTCGGATTAGAGTCGGAGCCAATCGGGCCCCGCATCTGTGCAGCGCGCGGCAATAATTGGAGGTTCATCCATGGAATTCGGCACTTTTCTGCTCCTGCAATCGCCCAGCGGCCAGCCATCGGCCGAAGTTTTTGGCC
>CAYYSC010000372.1:0-3853 GCA_964474065.1 uncultured Rhodospirillales bacterium
ATCGACCGTTTGGTTTACGGCGCGGTGGTTGACTTCATTGACTGGCACGCTTTCGGTTATCATTGGCCGGTGTTCAACGTCGCCGACGCGGGAATCACGATGGGTGTCCTAGTGTTGCTCGCCGAGGCCTTGCTGGTTTCAAGAACCGAAACACGATAGCCAGGAGTCCAGGAAAAGTGATGATGTTGAAACGGATTCCATCGGTTTTGTTATTGGGTGCCGCCCTCCTGTCCGTGAGTGCCTGCGGAGACATCCGCGAAACGGCTGGAATCAAAAAGAAGGCGCCCGACGAATTCGCTGTCGTACGGCGGGCTCCGTTGAGCGTGCCGCCGAATTTCGATTTGCGGCCGCCGCGTCCGGGCGAACGGCCCGTGCCGCAAATCGATCCCCGCCAGGAAGCCCGGACAGCGGTTTTCGGCAGCAGCGTCACGGCTACACCGTCCCTGCCTGCGGACTCGGCTGGCGAAGAAGCGCTTCTTAGAGTCTTGAATGTCGAGCCGGTCGATCCCGATATCCGAGGCCAGATCGATGCGGAGAGCGCCGTACTGGCTTCCGACCAACGGAACTTTGTCGAGCAGCTGATGTTCTGGCGAGAGCCGCCGCCGCCTGGCGTTGCGGTGGACCCGCAACTCGAAAACCGCCGTCTACAGGAGAACGATGCTCTTGGCCGACCTCCGACCGCAGGCGAAACGCCGACCATCGAACGCAAGGACACGGTTCGAAACCGCCTGTTCTAGCTTTCTTGCATTCTGCCTGCTGTTCCTGGCGGGTTGGAGCCACGGACATGCAAAAGTATTCGATCCGACCCAGTTTCGGCTCAACAACGGGTTGCAGGTTGTCGTGATCGAGAATCACCGCGTTCCGGCGGCGGTGCAGATGCTCTGGTACAAGGTCGGTGCGGCCGACGAAGCGCGCGGCGAATCGGGTGTTGCGCACGTGCTGGAGCATCTGATGTTCAAGGGCACGGATGACGTACCCGGAAAAGAATTCAGTTCCTTTGTCCGGCGCTATGGTGGGCGCGAGAATGCCTTCACCTCCTGGGACTATACCGCCTACTACCAAGTCGTTCCAGTCGACCAGCTTGGTCAGGTCATGGCTTTCGAGGCAGGTCGCATGCGCGGCCTGGCGCTGGAGCCGGAGGAGATCGCCAGCGAGCGTTCCGTGGTCCTCGAAGAGTGGAATGAGCGTATCGCGCAGAACCCTTCTGCGAAACTCGGTATCGAGTTGGCGGCGGCCCTGTACCGAAACCACAATTACGGAAGACCGATTATCGGCTGGCGGCACGAGTTAAAGGGGCTCGACCGGGAGACGGTGCTGAACTTTTACCAGCGTTATTACGCACCGGACAACGCCATTCTCGTGGTCGCCGGCGACGTAACGCCGGATGACGTGAAGAAACTTGCGGAAGAGCACTATGGCTCTATTCCGCCCAGCAATAATCCACCCGAAGCTGGGACCGTAGAACCGCCGCCCAGGGCTGAGCGGCGCGTCATTTTGCAGGATGAACGCGTGGCCGATCCCAGTTGGCGGCGTTCCTATCTGGCTCCCTCCCGCGGCACCGAGGGGTCCGAGCATGTGCTCGCCCTTGAAGTGCTTGCGGAAATCCTGGGCGATAGTTCCGTCGGGCGATTGGCGAAGAATCTCGTTCGCGGGTCGGAACAGGCAACCTATGCCAGCATTTACTATGATGGCGACCGGCGCGGGCCGACCAGTTTCTCGATCTATGCCGCGCCTCGGCGGGATGTTTCCATGGAAAACCTGGAGAAGGCTATCGAGGATGAGATCCGGGCATTGCTGCGGGACGGCGTAAGCGAAGAAGAAGTGACTTCTACGGTCAAGCGGCTCCGTGCCGCCGCCGTCTATGCACGCGACGACTTAGAGACGGCTGCACGCGTGCTGGGGCGCACGCTTGCAATCGGCGGGACCGTCAAGCAGGTCGAGACATGGCCGGAGCGGCTCGAGTCGGTGACTGCGGAAGATGTAGTGGAAGCCGCCGAATCGGTCCTGCGTTCTGACAATGGGGTCACTGGAGAATTGCTGCCGAAGGAGCCGGAATCATGAGGCGGATCGCGAGTCTCTTCTTGCTGCTGGTCTTGCTGGTGCCGGCGCACGCTGCGGAAAATGGTGGCGGCCAGGGCGACGTGACAGAGGTGGTGTCGCCCGGCGGTGTGACCGCTTGGCTGCGCCAGGATTCGAACATTCCGCTGGTCGCCATCCAGTTCCGCTTCGACGGCGGCTCGGCGATCGTTCCGGAAGAGAAGGCCGGGACCGCCTCCATGGCCGCCAGCATGCTGACCGAAGGTGCAGGCGAGCGGGGGCCGGACGCGTTTCGCGAGATACTGGCGGATAACGCCATTCGCTTGAGCTTCGACGCGGGCCGGGACGGGTTGTCCGGTCAGTTGGTGACCCTTAACGAAAACCGGGACTTGGCTGTTTCGCTATTGCGCGATGCTTTGCTGGCGCCGAGGTTCGAGGAAGATGCGCTCAAAAGAGTGCGCGCGGCAAAGATTAAGGCCGTTCGGGCCCGCTCACAGCAGCCGAACAGTATTGCGTACCGGGAATGGCGCGAGAAGGCGTTCGAAGGCCACCCCTATGCGCACGGTACGCTCGGGACTGAGAAAAGCCTGGCCCGGATAACCCAGCAGGACTTGAAAGCATACTTGGCTGATGTTCTGTCCCGCCAATCGCTGATTGTCGGAGCAGCAGGCGATATTAAACCGTCGGCGTTGGGTGACGTTTTGGACGCGGCTTTTGGCGAACTGCCGGACCAGCCGCCGCCGGCACAGACGCCGCCACTGCCGCCGATCCCGGCCGGCATCGCGGTGGTTCCGCATCCGGCACCGCAGAGCGTCATCGTATTTGGGCATCAAGGAATCAAACGCACGGATCCGGATTGGCCGGCAGCGATGGTCATTACCCAAATTCTGGGGGGCAGCACCTTGACTTCGCGTCTTGGCCAGGAAATCCGGGAGGAGCGGGGGTTGGCCTATGGAGTGGGCGTTAGCCTTTCATCCTACGAAGCCGGTGGCATCCTGCTTGGCCGTTCCGCAACACGGAACGAGGCGGTGGCGCAGACCTTGGACCTGATTCGCAGCGAATGGCGAAAGCTGGCGGAAAATGGTCCGACCGAGGCGGAAGTCGAGGACGCAAAGAGCTATCTCATCGGCAGTTTTCCCCTCAGCCTGGATTCGACGAGAGCCATTGCCAGCGTGCTGGTGCAGATGCAGCGATATGACCTCGGTCGCGAGTACTGGAATAAACGTGCTGAGCAGTTCGAGGCCGTCACGATGGAAGATGCGCAACGGGTGGCGCAGAAGTTGCTTGATGCGGATGCCTTGCTAAGCGTCGTGGTGGGACAACCGGAAGGGGTGACAACCTCTTTCTAGGGCGCGATCCTGCCGGTAGAGAGCAACGGGTCTTTTTGCTCGTGGCAATAATGACTAAGGATTGGCGCCATGTACGAACAATCGATTGACGGCTGTCTTCAGGAAAAGATTGGCGGTTCCGGCCTGGATAACGCCACGTTCTCCAGCTTTCTCGACCGTGCGGCGCCGGGTTTGGCGCGAATCCGGCAGGCACACAAGGATGGCTCCCTGCCCGTGCTGCAATTGCCGGAACGCCGCGACGATATTCGCATGGTCGAGGACCGTGCCTCCTACCACCGGGACCGGGCAGATCTCGTCGTTGTGCTTGGCACCGGCGGCTCCAGCCTGGGCGGCCAGGCGATCTACGCGCTTGCCGACGCTGGCTTCGGACCGGGCGGCGAGTCCACCCGGGTCGTCTTTTTGGACAATGTCGATCCTCACACCTTCGACCACTTGTTCCGCGCGGCGGATTTGCGGCGAACGGATTT
>CAYYSC010000373.1:0-2097 GCA_964474065.1 uncultured Rhodospirillales bacterium
CTGCCAAGGAACTCGGGCTCGGCTTCTACTGGAACGATCTGGAAGTCGGCCAGCGTTTCAAGACGATTGGCCGCTCGATCTTCGAAGCCGACCTGATCAATTTCATCAGCGTTACCGGCATGCAGGAAGTGTTGTTCAACAACCTGGAGTATATCGAGCACGAATCACCGACCGGCAAACGCATCGTCCCCGGTTTGCTGGCGGTTTCCATCGCCGAAGGGCTGGTGATGGGCACCACGCTACAAAAGACCGGCTTCGCCTTTCTCAATATGAGCTTCGACATCAAGGCGGCGGTCTGCGTGGGCGATACCATCCATGTCGAACTGGAAGTAATCGAACTGAAGGCAACGTCCAAAGGGAACCGCGGCTTGGTGCGCACGCGCAACCAGATCGTCAACCAGCACGGAGACGTGGTGATGGAATACACGCCCCTCCGCCTCCAGAAAGGACGCGAGTAGGCAGGCATGCGCCGCCCGGCTTCCATGCGCGGGCTCGAGGAGCTGGGGCGGGTGCGCCTGTCCCAGCATTTCTTCTTCCGCGACTTTCTCTACAGCGAGATCGGCGCGCTCTACGGCATCCCCAACATTCCGGACGATCCGGATTTGGCGATCGCCGCGGGGAAGCGTCTTTGCGAAGACCTGCTGGAGCCCCTTTGGCTCACCTTTGGCGGCATCAACATCCGCTCCGGCTTCCGCAGCGTGCGCCTCAACGATTTCGGTAACGCCCATCACTTGAACTGCGCCCTTAGCGAGAAGGATTTTGCTGGCCACATCTGGGACCGCCGGGATCCGGCAGGCCGCATGGGCGCGTGTGCCTGCGTGGTCGTGCCATGGTTCGCCGACCGTTATGCCGAGACCGGCGATTGGCGGCCGTTGGCCTGGTGGGTGCACGATCACCTTCCCTATCATCACATGATGTTTTTCCCGAAACTCGCGGCCTTCAACCTGACGTGGCGCGAGCAACCGGAACGGCTGATCTATGGTCAAGCCTCCCCACGCGGCTGGCTGACCCGCCCTGGCATGCCAGGGCACGGCGACGATCATTCGAGCGAATACGCGAGGCTTCCAAAATTAAAACGCTAATCGTGCGATTTGGCACATTCTGACGCAGCAACTTTGGCTACAATGCTGTGACGATTGGCTCAATCAGAACGATTTGGAGACCTCCATGCGTTTCTCGCATCCTGCATTGTTGATTGTCGCTACAGTGGGCGGCGGGCTGTGGGCCGCTAGCGCCTCGGCCCAACAGGTTCATTTCGGCGTGGACCTGCCGGACCCCGGGATTCCGGGCTTCTCCTTCCCCGCGCCGGAGACCACCATCAACGCCTGGATCGGCTCCGGGAACGAGCGGGCAATCTACCGGCACGGCTGGGGCGTCTGGACGGCACTGTCAGCAGCCAGCGGTACGGACGCCCGCGGCATTCCCAATGCACCTGTCTACCTGACCTGGGCCGATCCCGGCGAGATCGCGGCGGTCAGCAAGGCCGCCAACGCGGCGGCTGCCTTGACGCAAGCCAAGCAGAGCCTGGTCCTGCAGGCGCCCCGCCAGCACGGCGAGGCGGCGGAGAGAACGGCAACGGTGGAGACGGTGCGCACCTCCTATCTTTGCGGCGCTAGCGGCGCGCCCGACACCTGCATCCTCGTCACCGTCAACTACAGCCCCGCCGCAGCGCATTTCGCGCTCGACAACAAGATTCTGCTGGAGGAGACGCTGCAGACATACTGGGAAGACGGGTATGAGCAGATCCCGACGTTTCCAACCGCTACCGTGAACGTCAAGCCGGTCTACAAGATCATTTCGCCGGCAAAGTTGGTTGATGAGCGGTATTACACCATGCCGGCTTGGCCCGGCACGCCGGTGCCACCCAAGACCTTTCCGGAGACCGATTGGGGTCAATGCATTTTCATCGATGTCACCGATCAGTCAGCGGGCAGCGGCGCCGTAGACAAGACCTGTGACACCCGCACCGCCGACAACACCTACAATTTGAGCGACTTCATCCACTTCAAAGTAACCGAGGACGATCAACACCAGATCGGCGAGCTGGCCGGCGACCAGTTCAAAGGGAATCCGCTGGAGGTCGGCGATACGATCATT
>CAYYSC010000373.1:2107-3840 GCA_964474065.1 uncultured Rhodospirillales bacterium
GTTGGCATGCACGTCACGACCCGGGAAATCACCCGCTGGACGTGGCAGACTTTCTGGTGGGTCCCGGACCCGGATGCCCCCCTTGCACCCAGTTCCGTCGCCATCGCCAGGGCGCGGCCGGATCAGCTCCAGGGCGCGGCGCGCAACTACGCCATGGCGATCGCGTACCAGATGCTAATGCCCGCGCAACCGCTGACCGGCGGCACCGATGTCGGCGAGTTAATGCCCGCCTACAATCCGCACCTCGAAGCCGGCTTCGATCCGGCGACGTTCCAGGAAAAACGGCCCGTGCAGACCAATAACGGTCCGGTGACGACCCGCTATGGGGTGGAGACCAATTGTATGACCTGCCATGGCCTCGCCCTTTACGACCCGGGCAAGGACTATGCGGACGAGGACGTCAGCCGAGAGGACCCCTACGGCTCGAACTTCTATCTCGGGCGGGACGACCGGGTCTTCGACCGCATGCTGCAGCTGGACTTTGCCTGGTCCGTGCTCGGCAGCATGATCGCGATTGGCGAAGGCGGCCGCCGGTCGCCGGAAGCGCAGGAACCGGTACCAGAATAGTCTGCAGATGCTTGTCGCAGGCGGCGGGGATCAGAGTCAGATCTCTGGTCTCGCCGCCTCGACATCGATGGGCCTTTCGGTAGCGGAGACTGGGTTTCTTCCAAATTCTAACAAGAACTCTGAACCGCCGGACCAAGAAAAGCCGGCTGGCTCTTGGCCAGCCGCGCCGATTGCTTAGGCTCGTTCCTTCTGGAGGCGCGCCGCAACGATCACTTCGAAATCCTCGTCGCGCGCATCCAATTGTTCCGGAAGCAGTTCCTCTGCCGCCAGGCCGTGCAGAAAACAGCACGCGCTCATCACGTTGCCGTACGTGGTAACGGAGATGCCCTCCGCCGGCCAGAATTCCCGAACCATCCGATCCATGGACTGGGCCGTGAAATGCCAGTACTCGCCCCAAGGATCACGGCCGAGGCGCCGCCCGATCTTGGCGATGCCCGCCGACGTCACCAGGGCGACACCACCAGGCTTTAAGATCCGGTGCAGGGTCTGGAAAGCAGCCCGCGGCTCGTAAATCATTTGAATGGTCTGGGTGAAGATGATGCAGTCGAATGTGTTGTCCGCAATGTGCGGCGCATCGGTCAGATCGCCGACGATGGTCGCCTGCGGGTTCCCTTCGACGTAATGCAGCACATCAGCCCGGGTCACCCCCTGACCGAACTTCTCAATATAGTACGGATCGCCGAGTTCGAGACACCGCCCGGTGATAGCCGAGGCATTCTGCTTCAGAAAAGCTTCGATATAATAGCGGTCGATCACTTGGCCGCGATCGATGCCGAAAATCCGCGAAACCGGCTTCAGACGGGCGAAATCCCCGAATTCGATCGAGCCTGCCCGGGGCCATTGCAGACGGTGCTTGCGGCGCAGGGTTGTCAGGCTCCGAAGCACATCATTCGGAAAAACCGAACGGATTACCGCCTGGACCGTAACGTTCATCGTTTGGCGCTTGCTCCTGGTCTCTGTTGCTTAGAGACATTTCGCGCTCGCCTGCAATATCGCAGGCAAGCGAGAACGAGAAAAAGTGGTAAGAGACGCTACTTGATGGCCAGGAATCCCTCGAAGCAAATATATTTGCAGATTGTCATCATGTCGACGAAGCCGGCACGTTTCATGAGATCCAGATTGGCCTGGGTGGAGAAAGGCTCCATCACGCCTTTTAGGCTGCGGGT
>CAYYSC010000374.1:0-3824 GCA_964474065.1 uncultured Rhodospirillales bacterium
GCACCGGCGACGATCACCACATGCGCCGGCGTGGCGTGACCAGCGTCCACACCCTCAAAGGCATCGATCAAGCCCGCCTCACAGACCAGCAGTTTCGGCTCACAGTTGTGTAACTGGTGCTGCAGGAAGGCGCCGCGCAGCTCCGTGTTGATCGGCACGAAAATGGCGCCCGCCTTCATTGCGCCAACCATCGCCAACAGGAACTCGCAGCGGTTCTTGACCAACATCATGATCCGGTCACCCTCTTCCACTCCCCGGAGGGCTAAGGCGGTGGCGATCCGCTCAGAGCGCTCATCGAATGCGCGATATGTCAGATCCTGGGAGCCGTTTCCGAATGTTACGAACACACGGTCACCAGTTTTTTCCGCCTGCCTTCGCACCTGATGGACAACGGTCCAGTGCCGGCGATCAGGCTCTTGTCCGGTCATGATGAGTCTCGCCTTGGTACTTTGATCGGCTATGGTGCAGCCTAACGCCCGCGGCCAGCCGGGCAAGCCCACCCGTGTGCAAGGAACGCCGTCACCAATGCCTGATTATTCCGCCACCAAACTGTTCGACCTTTCCGGCAAGATCGCGCTCGTCACCGGCGGCAGCCGAGGGCTCGGCCGCGAGATGGTCCGCGCTTTCGCCCAGGCCGGCGCTGATGTCATGATCGCCAGCCGGAAACTGGCCCAGTGCGAGGAACTGGCCGAGGAAATTAAGGGCCGTACGGGTCGCCGCACCTTCCCTTATGCCTGCAATGTCGGCGATTGGCGGCAGGTAGAAGACATGGTGGAAGCGGCGTACGAGCATTTCGGCCGGCTGGACGTTCTGGTGAACAACGCGGGCCTGTCGCCGCTCTATCCATCGCTGAACGACGTGACCGAGGACCTGTACGAAAAGGTGCTGAGCGTGAATCTGAAAGGGCCCTTTCGCGCGATGGCGATGGTCGGCGCGCGCATGGCTGAAGGCAATGGCGGCAGCATCATCAACATCTCCTCCACTGCCAGCGTCAACCCGAACCGAACCACGGCACCCTACGGCGCGGCGAAGGCGGCGCTCAACCACATGACCGCCAGCTTCGCCCAGGAGTACGGCCCAAAAGTGCGGGTCAACTGTATCGTGCCGGGACCGTTCGAGACGGACATTTCCGTCGGTTGGTTCCATTCGGAGGAATTCCAGGAGCGTGCCCGTACCCGGATTGCGCTGAAACGCGGCGGCCAACCGAGTGAGATCGTGGGCGCCGCACTGTACTTTGCGTCGGATGCTTCCAGCTTCACCACTGGGACCACCCTGCGCGTGGACGGCGGCAGCACTGGATAAGTCGGCGGCGCCTCAGCGCGGCTCAGACTCTGCAACCCAGTCCCAGCTCTTGCCGAGTGGCCCGGTTGCCTTCCCCTCGATACGGTTGGAGCCGTTCAGGCGCCCGGTTCGGACAATTTCCTGCCCGATGCTGTTGCGGTAGGTCATGGTGAAACGCCGGCTCTCCGCTTGCCAGCGGAGGCGGTCGGCGTAACGCGGACCGGCGACGGAGCCGCCCACCTCGAGAAAGACGCCGAATGGCTCGGGCGCAGGATTGTCCTCTGACGCTTTGTCCTGAATGAGCCAGTTGCGCGGCGCAAAATGGCGAACCGGCCGGTGCCCTTGTTGGGGTAAAGGATCTGGGCTCGCTTTCGGTGCCGCACCCGCTCCCCCCGCTGCCAATGCGTCGGGAATCGTAAGCGCTTGCAAAGGTCGCGCGGAGGAAGGATTCTCGGGCTTTCGGGGCGGTTCCTCCAGAGCAGCGAGCAAATCGGCAGACGGCTCGCCCGTCACCTGCAGCCCCCGGTCCATTTGGAAGGCCTGGATTGCGGCACGTGTCCGGGGTCCAAGAATGCCGTCCGGTGAACCTGCGTCATACCCCTCGCGGCTCAACGCCCGCTGAATTTCCAGAACTTCCGGGTTCTGGGCCTCTACTGGCGGCATCCATAAGAGCGCCAGGGCAACGGCTATCAAGATCCTCTTTCCCAACTGCAAGCCTCCCTCGAATGCGACGTCCGGTTCTTCAACCGTATCTTAGTCACCCGATCCTTAACGGCGCATTAACCATCCGTTCTGCATCCTCGAGGCTATTCGTAACTGAACAAAGGAACCCAGCAGGGTGAACGCGGCGGTCATCAGCAACCGCAGTGCCGTAGCGGTTTGGGTGCTGGCCGCCGCTGCGTTCGGGCTGGTTATGGCCGCAGCATTCGGGCGCGGCGGAGAAGCCGCCTGGGCGGAAGGGCTGATCATGCTCGCCGGGGCTTGTGGGATCACCACCGCATCGCTTTCGCTGCCGGCGTTGCCGAAGCCGTTTCTGCTGGCAATCAGTCTCTGGGCCGCGTTCGTTCTGTGGACCTTGGTACAGAGCCTGCCCCTGCCGGCGCTTGCAAACCCCTTTTGGGGGGAGTTACGAGCCGACTTCCCGGAGGTAGGCGCAGGCAGCATTGCCCTTGATCCTTACGCCGTGCGCATGGACGCACTGCGGCTGTCCGCCTACGCCGGCATGGTCGCTCTCGGCCTGACCCTTGGAGGGCGGGGATGGGCGAAAATTGTCTTGCTGGCCTGCTGTCTAATGGTTGCGGCATTTGCGGCAGCCGGGATTGCGATGCAGGCCGCCGAGTGGCCGGACGCGGTGCCAAAGGTCCGCCATGCTGCGGACGCGACCTTTCCGTTCAGCAATAGGAACACCTACTGCGTATTCGCGGGCATCGCCGTAATCCTGGCCGCCGCCGCGCTGGCTTTTGGGAGAAACCGGGCCTTTCGCCCTACTGGTCGCATGACATTGGTCGGCATCCTCGCTGTCGCGGGAGCGGGCGTGGTGGCTTCCCATTCGCGCGCCGGGCTTGCCGCAGTGTTCGCCGGTACGGTTGTGGCGGTCATGCTAGCCTCCCCCCCGCGCCGTCTGCTTGTCTTTGCCCTGGCAGGTGCCGGATTGGTCACTCTGGCGAGCCTCGCCGGGCTGACAGGCGCGCGCGCCCAGCATCTGCCAGAAGATCTCGCCATCCGGCTGTCGGTTTGGGAATCATCTGCCGTGGTCGCGTTGCAGCATCTCTGGCTCGGCCTCGGCAACCTGGACCAAGCGCTGACGATGCATCCGGGTGATTGGGGCGAGCGCCACATTCTGCGAGCGCACAATATTTATCTTCAGACCATTGCCGAACGCGGGCTTCCTGCCACGTTGGCAGCGGTTGCCGCTATCGCGCTTGTCGTGCTCGAATGCGTGCGCAACCTGCGGGGGCCCAATCGTTTTGCGGTCGCCGCAGCGTTAGGCGTTACAGTGATGTTTGGTCTGCACGGTTTGGTGGATTTCAGTCTCTATTCCCCGTTGAACGCCGCCCTGCTTGCCCTACTTCTCGGTATAGCAGGCGCATTGCCGCCGCCCAGTGGCTCGTTTACAAAGCCGCAACTTACGAATTCCCAGTAAATGCGCGAGGGCTCACGACCATGGCGTCGTACCAGTACATCTATGTTATGAAAAATCTAAGCAAGGCCTATCCGGGCGGGAAGAAGGTCGTTGAGAACGTCTCGCTGTCTTTCTTGCCCGGCGCGAAAATCGGCGTTTTGGGGGTCAATGGCTCCGGTAAGTCCACTCTCATGCGCATCATGGGCGGGATCGATAGCAACTACCAGGGCGAGGCATGGGCCGCCGATGGCGTGCGTGTGGGATATCTGGAGCAAGAACCCCAGCTGGACGCTTCCAAGGATGTGCTCGGCAACGTCATGGATGGCGTGGGCGACACCATGCAACTGATCAACCGGTTCAACGAAGTCTCGGCCCGCTTCGGCGAGGAACTTTCCGACGACGAAATGAACGACCTCATCGC
>CAYYSC010000375.1:0-3819 GCA_964474065.1 uncultured Rhodospirillales bacterium
CTCGACCGGTTGAAAGAAGCGAGCTTCTGGTGCCTCGGCCTCGATCATCCTGCGCCAAGGGCCATTGGCGAAGAGACGCCCCCCGCCCGCACCGCGTGGGTCTTGGGCGCGGAGGGTCGCGGAATCCGCCAACTAACCGCCCGAAGCTGCGACATTGTTGTTGAAATTCCGATCTCTGCTGATGTGGAGAGCCTGAATGTGTCGAATGCCGCTGCGATCGCGCTGCATGAATGGGCCCGCCATCATCGCTGGCGTTAAATCGGAAAATCCGGAACAGCCGGCAGTGATCTGAAGCCAATGCCCGCTGCCGCGATCGGCAACACCGAAAAACGGTAAACGCCGGAAAACGGGAAAGGTGCCCCTGAGGGGGCGCCAAGATTCATGCCTATCCGGGTTCGGTTCATTCGCAACAGTGGGCCGGCCGGAGGACGGAGCCGAGTCAACGCAGGCAACCGCGCGCCGCAGGCAGAAGGCTGGCTAGATTTTCAATCAAAAAGGTGTCTTGCCGCTCCTCGCCCACATCCGGCCATTTACCAGACATAACGACGCATCATACGTCGATAAGCTGCGTTGATACCTTACAATTTTTGAAAGAAACGGCGGTAAACGAGCCTGGACGCCGCGATAATGTCTGTTCAGCGCAAAAATACGGATTTTCGATGCGCGAAAATCGTTATGCGCTGGATTTGGTGTCTACAAAACGTTATACGATCTATGATAGTATCCATCGAAAGCATGCCTGTGTGTGCACCTTCAATAGGTCCGGTAGGGTTCACCTCTCCGAACTCGGTAGGCGTCGAACCGATTTAGAAAGATTGATGAGCTTGCTGGTACTAAAGTCCGTACGATCCAGACACTACCCACTGGAACTTGGTCGGAGGAAAAGCATTGTGAAAGCAATACCCTACCGGTCCAAGGGCCCTTTTACGACTTTGAATTGTATGATGACCGGCGCAAACCTCAGCGAAACATGATGAGGGCTTACAATAAGATGATGGAAGAGAGTGATTTGCGGGTTAATTATGCCCCCTTCGGAAGGACGGGAAAGTCCCTTCCGAGCGCGCACAATTTGACCGTCATTCAAATCGCAAGGCATGGGCCTGGCTGGGCGCCGATCAATTATATGGCGGATCTAGCTGCACGCTCGTTCGGCACCAAAGTGGTTCCGCTGAAGAAAACCCGCTTCAGCCTTTCGCAACTGCTTTTCAGCCTTCAGGAAAGGGAGCGCCACGCAGACAAGCCCGACCTCCTGCTGATCGCTCCGACGCCGCGCGACCTGCTCATGCTGGGGGAATTCGAGGGATGGCGCTCATCCTTTAACACAGCCGTCGCTTGGATCGTCGACTCATTTTGGCTGGAGCAAGCACCGCCATTCGGCATAGCCAGCAAATTTGACAAGATCTTTGTGATGACAGGGAACGAAGTGGAAGGCTATCAGGCGCGCCTGAAGCGGCCTACCAGCTTTCTGCCGTGGGGAACGGACGCGTTGGAGCTTGGGCTTGGCGCGGTAAAGATGCCGGCGGCAGATCAAAAGAATGTCGATCTTTTGCGGATCGGCCGGCAGCCGACCTTGCTTGACGACGACGAGGTCAACGCGCGGGCATGCCATGATCTGGACATGTCCTACCTGGGGAGGCCTCCCTTCAGTCAAGATATGCTGGAGCTTCACCGCAATAATATGACTTATTACCGGCGATCGAAATTCGTTCTGGCGAGCTCGAACCTGGCTTCTCCGAAGCCATACACCCACCCGACCCGCGAATATGTTACCGCGCGGTGGACGGACGCCCTTGCCGGCGGCTGCATCGTCGCCGGTGTGCCACCCTATACCGACTATACGCTCAAAGAACTCTTCTGGCCGGGAGCGTTGCTGGAGCTCGATTGCCTGGACCGGGACCGTGCCTTTGCCACCGTCCGGGAGGGGGTGGAGCGCTGGAACCCGGAGCAGGCGTATGAGAACTTCTGCATGGCCCTGGAACGGCTGGATTGGCGTTGGCGGTTCAAGGAAATCGCCGATTTCTTCGGTCATCGCTTCCCGGCACTCGAATCCGATCTCGCGCGAATGAACCGGATGCTCGAGCAGCCGCGGCACGCCATGTCTCGTCTCCCGGCCGCATAACACGGCCGGGACCGGACTATCCGTCAGAAGGCAAACACTTGCGTAGGAAAGGGCAACCGGACCTAAGCCAGCCTTGCCGGCGAGAGGTTTGCGCCATCAATTCCCCGTGCCATCAAATCTGCTGGCAACGTTTCCCCAATTGCGGCAGCGGTCGCGGCGCGCCCCAGTGCTTCCGACGTCATGATACCGAAGCCGCCAAGCCCTGCGAGCCAAACAAAGCGGGAGTCCGCGGGATCAAGACCGGCTACCGGCAGCCGGTCCGGCAGGAAGTTGCGCAGCCCTGCCCATCGGTGGCTGATGCGGCGCACCCGCAGCGTGGTAGCCCGTTCCACCTGATCGGCAGCCAGCGCGATATCCAACTCCTCCGGCTGGGCGTCGACAGGCGGCGAATCGGTTTCGTCCGCCGGCGAGGCCAGCACCCGCCCCGCCTCCGGCTTGAAATAGAACTCCTCCGCCGCGTCCATGACCATCGGCCAGCCTGGAAGGCTTCCCGCCATGTCGCCAGGCGGATCGAAGGTGATGCAGGTCCGGCGCTTCGGGGTAAGCCCAAGCGGTGAGAGCCCCGCCAGCTTCGCCACCTCGTCGGCCCAGGCGCCCGCTGCGTTGACGATCATGCCAACCGAGAATTCGCCTGCACGGGTCTCGATCCGCCAGCCACCGCCTTCGCGCGACAGGCCGGTAACCCGTGCATCGCAAACGGTCCTGCCGCCGCCACGACTGAAGGCGCGGAGGAAACCCTGGTGCAGGGAATTCACATCGATGTCCTGCGCTGCCGGCACCAGATAGGCGCCCGCCAGGTAGTCCGGTCGGAGGACAGGACAAAGGCGGCAAGCTTCTTCGGCTGACACTGGCTCCGCAATCCCGGCGAGAATCTGCTCTCCGGAAAACTGCCCCTCCAGCGCCGCCTGCTGGTCCGACCGGCCGATGATGAGCAGACCGCGCGGCGAGACCAGCGGCGAGTCGGCAAAACCTTCCGGAGGCTCCATCAGCAGGCCACCGCTGGCGGCCGCCAACCCGCGGATCACGGGGTTCTTGTACCGCTCGGAGTAGAGCGCCGCCGAACGGCCCGTCGTGTGATAGCCGGGCCGGTTTTCCGCTTCGAACAACACCGTGCTGCCGTGCGCCGCCAGCCGGTAGGCGGCGGAGGCACCGGCAATGCCGCCCCCGATCACCGCGAAATCCGCTGTCTCCGGCAATTGCCGCTACTCCGCCGCCTGCGCCGCCAGTGACTGGTCCTTCGCGACGCGGCGCCGCTCCAACGGACCAACCAACACTGCCATCAGTGGCGGCACGATCAGCAGGGTCAGTACAGCGGAGAGCGCAAGGCCACCCAGCACCACACTGCCAAGGCCGCGGTACAACTCGGACCCTGCTCCCGGGAACAGGACGAGAGGCAGCATGCCGCACACGCTCGTGAGGGTAGACATGAAAATCGGCCGAACCCGGTTCTGTGTCGCCTCCAGAATGCCCTCGGAAACCGCCATGCCTTCGCTGCGGACGTGGTAGAGCGACTGGTGCACGAGCAGGATGGCGTTATTGACGACGATGCCGATCAGGATGACGAAGCCCAATAGCGTCAGCATGTCCAGATTTTGGAGCGTAAAGGTGTTCAACAGCGCCAGTCCGCCCACGCCGCCAGCCGCGGCGAGAGGCACCGAAAGCAAAATAACCAGCGGGTAAACGAAACTCTCAAAGAGAAC
>CAYYSC010000376.1:0-3808 GCA_964474065.1 uncultured Rhodospirillales bacterium
GCCTCCAAAATGCGCACTTTTTCGGCGAAGGCGACCTCTTCCAGCGGGTTCCTGCCACCATAAAGGATGCGGTTGGTCCCGGGCGGGGTCACGCTCACTGTACCCTGATAGCCTTTTGTCACGGCGTTTACGGTGTCTGCAGCTCGGCGCAGGGCATCCTCGCTGAGACTGCTGCTGTGCGCGTACCCGGTTGTTTCGCCCGCCACGGCGCGGAGGCCGAAGCCTTGAGACAGGTCGTAACTGGCGGTTTTCAGCTTCCCGTCGTCGAAGGCGAGCGCCTCGCTCGCCCGGTATTCGAGAAACAGTTCGCCGTCGTCGGCATTCGCCAGGGCTTGGGCGACCAAACGCTCTGCCGCGCTTTGCGAGAGTTCCGTTTCGGCGAAGAATAAGCTGTCGGTTGTGGCAAGATGGCTCACGAGGAAACTCCCTTGGCAACGAGGATTGCTACAGAAACATAGAGCAACTGGGACGTTCGCGCGACCCAGGCCGAAAACCGCAGAAATCCTAGGGTTTTCGGTGACATCGGGTCGCATCGCTTGGTTTCGGGCAGACCCTATCCTCAGTCATACGAGCTGCTCCAGTTTTACTGATCAGCCGTACTAAGTGCGGCAGGCGTCGACAAGGACGCAGGAGCTCAACATAGGATCGCAGACGGAAGGAAGTCCGGATCGTGCGTGGCGCAATGATCTTTAGCGTTTCAATGCTGCTGGTAGCGACTCTCGGGTCGGCAGCATTTGCTGCCCAGCCGCAGGAATGGGGCCTTGGCCTTCAACCCGCCGCAACTCCGGTGATGGAAGACATCCGGTCGTTCCATGACCAATTGTTGTTGCCGATTATCACGGGCATCACGATTTTCGTGCTCGCCTTAATGTTGTATGTGATCATCCGCTTCAACCGCAAGTCCAATCCAACGCCCTCCAGCTTCACCCATAACACGGCGGTGGAGATCGTCTGGACGGTGGTGCCGGTCATCATTCTGGTGATCATCGCCATCCCGTCGTTCAAGCTGCTGTACAAGGCGGACAGTATTGCCGACGCGGACATGACTTTGAATGTTACCGGCCACCAGTGGTATTGGTCCTACGAGTATCCGGACCACGGCGGGTTCGAGTTCGCGAGCTATATGTTGGAAGGGGAAGAGTTGCCTGACGGGGCGGTTCGGCAGTTGTCGGTAGACAACAAGGTTGTCCTGCCGGTCGACACCAACATTCGCATTCTCGTGACGGCCTCCGACGTGCTGCACAACTGGGCGATGCCGGCTTTTGGTATCAAAATCGACACGGTGCCCGGGCGTCTGAACGAAACCTGGGCGCGTATCACCCGTGAAGGCACGTATTACGGTCAGTGTTCGGAACTGTGCGGCGTGCGTCATGCGTATATGCCGATCGAGGTCGAGGCGGTCAGCAAGGAAGAATTCGAGGCGTGGGTAAAACAGGCACAGGCTAAGTTCGGCACGCCTGACAGCCCGCCCACCAAACTCGCGACCGCGCAAGAATAGGCGCGGGCTCTGGAATCGTTTCGGGGATAAGAGACAATGGCAGAAGCCCATACCCAGGCAACCGAGCACGGCGGTCATGACCACCATGACCACACGCCGAGCTTTTTCGTCCGCTGGTTCTTTTCAACGAACCACAAGGACATCGGTTCCCTTTATCTGATCTTCAGCGTTGTAGCTGCCATCATTGGCGGTGCGTTCAGCGTTCTCATGCGGATGGAGTTGCAGGATCCGGGTGTTCAATACCTGACCGATGAGGCGGGCAATCCCGACGGGCAGCTCTGGAACGTCATTATTACGGCCCACGGCCTGATCATGGTGTTCTTTGTCGTCATGCCGGCGCTGATCGGCGGGTTTGGCAACTGGTTCCTGCCGATCATGATCGGCGCGCCGGACATGGCGTTCCCGCGCATGAACAACATCAGCTTCTGGCTGATTGTTCCGGCCTTCCTGCTCCTCCTGGGCTCCGCCGTGTTCGATGTGGGCGCGGGTACCGGGTGGACGATCTATCCGCCGCTTTCCAGCTCTCTCGGTCATCCAGGCATGAGCGTGGACATGGCGATCTTCGCTTTGCACTTGGCGGGCGCTTCGTCCATTCTCGGTGCCATCAATTTCATCACCACGGTGTTCAACATGCGGGCGCCGGGCATGACGCTGCACAAGATGCCGCTGTTCGTCTGGGCAATGCTGGTGACGGCATTCCTGCTGCTGCTAGCCGTGCCGGTCCTCGGCGGTGCGATTACCATGCTGCTGACCGACCGCAACTTCGGCACCTCGTTCTTCGATCCGGCCGGCGGTGGCGATCCGCTGCTGTTCCAGCACCTGTTCTGGTTCTTCGGTCACCCCGAAGTCTACATCATGATCCTGCCGGCATTCGGCATCATTTCCCATGTGGTGTCGACCTTCAGCCGCAAGCCGATCTTCGGTTACCTCGGCATGGCCTACGCCATGGTGGCAATCGGGTTCGTCGGCTTTATTGTCTGGGCGCACCACATGTACACCGCCGGCATCGGCGTGGACACGCGCGCTTACTTTACCGCGGCGACGTTGGTGATTGCCGTACCGACCGGCGTGAAGATTTTCTCGTGGATCGCAACGATGTGGGGCGGCTCGATCTCCTTCGATACGCCGATGCTTTGGGCGCTGGGGTTCATCTTCCTGTTCACCGTCGGGGGAGTTACGGGCGTCGTTCTCGCCAACGCCGGCATGGATATTTCCCTGCACGACACCTACTACGTCGTGGCGCACTTCCACTATGTGCTTTCACTCGGGGCGGTGTTCGGCATCATCTGCGGAATCTACTACTGGTTCGGTAAGATGACAGGGCGAATGATCCCGGAATTCGCGGGCAAGATCCATTTCTGGACGACGTTTATCGGCGTGAACCTGATCTTCTTCCCGCAGCATTTCCTCGGCCTTCAGGGAATGCCGCGCCGCTACATCGACTATCCGGACGCGATGGCGGGCTGGAACATGGTCTCATCCATCGGTTCCTATATCGCCTTTGCATCGACCCTGTTCTTCATCGGCCTACTGGTTTGGACGATGATGAATGGCCGCCGCGCCACGGCGGACTACTGGGATACCGGCGGCACCACCTGGGAATGGACGGTCAGCTCGCCGCCTCCGTTCCATACCTTTGAAGAGGTGCCGGAGTTCAAGGAACCCCGCCACGCCCACTAAGCGTGGCCCCTTATCGGACCTGACTGTTAATGACCGCACCCACTTCCAACCGTTTCGGGGCCGCCGGGCTGGAGCAAACCTTCAGCCCGGCTGTGTCGGACTTTATTGCGCTGCTCAAGCCGCGCGTCATGTCGCTCGTCGTTTTCACCGGCCTCGCCGGCATGGTGATGGCGCCGGGAGGTTTGCACCCACTGCTCGCGGCCGTCGCCATCCTTTGTATCGCGGTGGGCGCGGGCGCCTCGGGTGCGATAAACATGTGGTATGATCGCGATATTGACGCGGTGATGGAGCGGACGATCAACCGCCCTATTCCTGCGGGCCGAATCAGCCCGGAGGAGGCGCTTGCGTTTGGCGTGATTCTCGCTCTGGGCTCCGTTGCGGTGATGGGACTGGCTACCAACTGGGTAGCCGCTGGGCTCCTGGCCTTGACCATTGCCTTCTATGTCTTTGTCTACACGATGTATCTGAAGCGTCGGACGCCGCAGAACATTGTTATTGGCGGCGCGGCCGGCGCCTTCCCGCCGATGATCGGCTGGGCTTCGGTCAACGGCGATGTCACCTTGGAAAGCGTTCTGCTGTTCGCGCTGATCTTTTTCTGGACGCCGCCGCATTTCTGGGCATTGAGCTTGG
>CAYYSC010000377.1:0-3789 GCA_964474065.1 uncultured Rhodospirillales bacterium
CAGAGCGCGGCGCGGGAGACGTCCTCCGGCGGGCCGCTGGTCACCGCCGATCCGTCCGGCAGCGGCATGTGCCATGCGCAATGCACGTGTGGATCGATACCCCCCGGTACGACGATCTTGCCGGTGACATCCTTCACCACGGCAGCCTGATCGTCGGGAATGGCGTTAGCGGCGGTAACGGCGGCGATCTGCTCGCCCTTGACGGCAATGTCGTAGAGACCTGCCCCTTGCGGCGTGACCGCCGTGCCGCCGCGGAGGATGAGATCGAACATAAGTGGTGAGAACTCCAGCCTGCATGAGCGCGTGGCGAAAGTGTCGCGCGCCGCCGCGCCGGACGCAAGCGGGAACCCGCTTCCCCGCCGGCAATTCAACCAGAAGGCCGGTCAGGGCCGTTTGCCGACGCGCGGCGTCGCGAGCATCGCCAGCGCCGTGACGCTCGATCCAAGAGCCATCAGCAGGAAGCCGGCGCTCCATCCCGCCGCGCTGGCAGCCCCGCCGCCGAAGTCTATGGCAAGACCGACGGCGACCGGCCCGATAAAGCCGCTCGTGAAGCCGGCAAAGCCATAAACGGCCAGGCCCGCGCCCCGCTGCTGCGGGGTGAGCGACATGGCAGCGCCGCTCGAAAGCGCGGCGACGTCTGCAAAGCTGATAATCTGTAACGCTGCCAGCAGCGCCAGCATCACCAGCGACGAGCCGCCCGCCGCCGCCGAAACGGCCAGACAGTTGGCGACCGACAAAACGCAAACTGCGATGACGACCGGGCGGTAGCCGATGCGGTGGGCGACCTCTGCCACCGCCATGCTGACCGGCACGCCCACCAGCGCCGCCAGGCCCGAGACGATGCCGAGCGCCGGCAGCGACAGCCCCTCGCCCGGCTGCGCCAGGCTCCAGGCAAGGCAGGCGACGAACCAGGTGCGGATCGCAAATACCTCCCAAGTGTTGCCGGCAAAGCCGATGGCATAGCCGAGCAGCGCCCGGTTGCGCAGGACGCTGAGCACCGGCGCCCTCTTTTGCTCGCCCGTTGGTGCCGGCTTCGGCGGCAGCAGCAACAACAACAGCAGGCCGACCAGCGGTCCGATGCCGGAAGCAATGAACGCTGCCCGCCAGCCGAACCAATCCATCACGGCGCCGGCCAGGAAATAGGAAAACGCGCTGCCGGCGGCATAGACGGAAGTGTAGACCGCCGCACTCCGGGCCTGATGCGGGCCGCGCACATAGTCCAGCAGCAGCTTAAGGCCCGGCATGTGCACGCCGGCCACCGCGATCCCGCCCAGAAACCGAAGCACCATTGCCATCGCAAACCCGTCTGCCGCCAGCGCAAATGCCAGGCTGCTCATCCCGCCCAGCGCCGCGCTGGCACCATAGACGATGCGCGCATCGATCCGGTCGGTTGCCGCCGTCAGAAACAGCACGGCCGCGGCATAACCGGCGAAATAGATGCCGCCGAGCCAGCCGGACTGGGCCGCGCTCAGGCCCCACTCCGCCACCACTGTCGGCATGACGGTTGGGAAGGTCATCAGTGGCGAAAGCCCGCCCAGCAGGCCAAAGGAAAGCAGGGCGGTGATCCAAAAAGCACTCACGGTTATAAAGCCCGTTTCTGGAGAAATCCCGGGAACCGGAAAAGAGGAGAAAGCCGTCCGCAATCATACTGTCCTGCTTCCGCCTAGCCGCACCGGGCCCCGAGACGCCGGCGCCCGCTGAGGCCAAAAAATGCGCGACCGGGGCACCATGATCCGTGAGGGACCAAGTGAGACTATGACGGCCCTATGGCGACCAGATCCCTGCCCTATCCGATCGCGCCCTTCGCTTTGAATTCTCCCGTAAAACGGCGACGATTCGCCATGCTTTATTCCTCCGATAAACGGTGGAACACGCCTTAGAACCCTGTCCAAATCTCCGCGACCAGCTCTATCTATCCTGGGTAAGTGACAACATCCTTCTTCTATGCTTCAAGACGACCCTCTTCACGAGGCAAACTTGGAAGCGAGATTATTGGCAGATGATGTACGGTTTTCCGGTATGGGCAGAAGTTACTTTGTACGCCATGATGGCAGTAGCGATACTAGGGTGGGGATATGTAGCGATCCGTCAGCTTAGCGGAAAACGCCCACGGCACTAGCAAGGGTGCGAGTTGAAATCGTTACGCGCGCCGCTGACCAGCGGGTTGCTCCGCAGCTGTCCGCTTCCATCTGGGAGAATCTCTATATGGAGTTCATCCGGTCAGAAGGATGCCGAGCTCGAAGGTGACGAGGTTGCACGGCCCACGCTCTCCAGCCTGACTGCTTCCGATCCTGTAGCGTGACCGGCATGGCCATGGATCGACCGGCGTCTACTGGATGCCGGCTTTCGAGGTCCTTGAGCAGCACGGGTTCGGCGTAATCCTCGTGAAGGCATGCTGCGCCAAGAATGTGCCGGACCGGAAGACCGCCACTGCGCGTAACCAAATCCCGGCTCGGTTCCCGCGAAATCGTGGATAGCAAGCGCGCAATCCCGCGCATGCCGCCGCCCCGCGCAAAACAGCCCGATCTCTTCCCGTTCGTTGAACGACAAACACCGTCCCGACAATGGATCCGACGACAGAGAAGGGTGCGATGGTGACGTGCCGCCAGCCTCTCGAAACCACCGGCTGCCGGGGGCTTGGGAAACACCAGCCCGAAGTGACGGACCCTCGCTCGACCTGCGAGCCGCAACCGCAACCCACCCCTGAAGCCGCTTCTACCCTGGAGCAGCCGATGGCCGTTCCGGCGACCGAAAGGGGCCCGCTCCGCCCGATCCGAACGTCGTTTCTTGGTAACACAACGCAAGCTCGCGCCTCGAGGTGTTGCGATGACCGCTTAAACCAAGCTGTATGCAGCGGATGAATTCAGCCAAGTCCTTGCCGCCGCTGTGATCACCCCGTCCATGAGCCGCAGCGGGAACTGTCTCGACAACGCGCCGATGGAGAGCTTCTTCCAAACCCTCAAGGTCGAGCGGCTCCACAACCGCATCTATTCGACCAGAGCTGAAGCGAAAGCGCGACCTGTTCGGCTATTCAGAGGGCTTCTAGAATTCTCGCCGATTGCATTCCGGCATCGGCTACCGTTTACCCGCCGAGATCTAACGCATCGCGGCCCAACCTTGTCCACTTGTGCAGGGCAGGATCAGGAGGGGATTTCCCGGTTCCGATTGCCCTGGCAGTTTCGGAGCGGCGTTGGGGTGGGCCATTCGTTTGCGGCCCAATGGCTGCCATTGGGTCCGGCAGAGCGCAGGCGGCACCCTATACCATGGCCGTGCCCGCATCGGGCAGGTCGTCGATCAGCTCAAGCGCTTCAACCGCATCCGCCCTGCGCTGCGTGAAGATCGCCAGAAATTTACCATCCACATCGCTCTCGCCGCAATGTTCATCTTGATCGAATCGTTCCAAACTGACTAAAACTTGAAACGAATACCAACTTCAAAGTTGTGAGACCGATATTCGATTTTGAACGGCTCGGTTTGGCGCGCCTTCAACTGGACGTCAGTTGGACTTGCCAAATAACGATACCCAACATTCAATGCCCACCGGTCGGCGATCTTGTAGGTGGCGCCTGCCCTGATCTGGTACAGAAATAAAACCTCGCTGTCGTCCTCGCCATCCGGCTGATTGGGTTCTCCTCCGTCTACGTCGAAATCGCTTCCGCCAAGACCACCCCCGACATAAGGGCTGACACCGCCAAGCTGGTCACCGACAGGCAAGTCATAAAGCACGGAGACTAAGCCGCCCCAGTTTGTGAACCCGCCGCCACTGCCAGAAAGGGTTGGCGCGGGCGC
>CAYYSC010000378.1:0-3788 GCA_964474065.1 uncultured Rhodospirillales bacterium
CCCTGATCGCGAAGCCGCGCGTCCGGTCCCAGGTGCGGAGCAAGACACCCTTGACCGTCGGCAGGTGATAGGGCGGCAGTTCCATCACGAAGGGGGTGATCTCGCCGCGCATCAGCGTGTGCTTCAGCATGAGGCCGGTGAGCACGGCCACTGCGATGCCGATCAGATAGAGCAGGAACACGATGTACTGTCCGTAGGCTGCGAAGAACGCCGCTGCGAACAATGCGTAGACCGGCAGGCGCGCGCCGCACGACATAAACGGCGCCATGGCAATGGTGACGTAGCGGTCCCGCTCGTGCTCCAGCGTGCGGGCGCCCATTACCGCCGGCACCGTGCAGCCGAAACCCACTATCATCGGAACGAAGGACTTGCCTGGCAGCCCCACCGCCCGCAGGAACCGGTCCATGACGAAGGCGGCCCGCGCCATGTAGCCGGAATCCTCCAGCACCGAGAGGCCGAGGAACAGAAACCCTACGATGGGGATGAAGGTGGCCACCACCTGAATACCGCCGCCGACACCGTTGGCGAGCAGAACGATGAGCCACTCCGGCACCCTGATGGAGGCAAGGACTTCGGCCAGCCCGTCCACGAAGATCGTGCCGCTGACGATGTCGAAGGCGTCGATGAATGCGCCGCCGATGTTGATCGTGAACATGAACATCAGGTGCATGGCAACCAGGAAAATCGGGATACCCAGCGCCCGGTTCAGCACCACACGGTCGATCCGGTCGGAGAGGCTGCCGCTGAGTTGTCGCTTACGCTTGAGCGCGCCATCCGTGATGCGGTTTACGAAGCCGTACCTCGCATCGGCCAGAGTGATGTCGATGTCGTCTCCTAGAGCCTGCTCCACGTCGTCGCGCAAAGCGTTCGCTGCGTTATCGGCCGCCGCCCCAACCGTCCGCCGCGCGAGGAAGTCCCCCTCCAACAGACGCAGGCCAAGCCAACGTGGGTCGAGTTTGCTCGAAGCGGCACGCTCTTCCACTTTGGGCAGCAGCTTGGCAACGGCGTCCTCGACGGCGTCGCCGTATGGAATACGGAAGGCCGCCGCGGTGTGCTGGTTGCGGGCGGCATCGAGCGCGGCCGCTCTCAAGCCCGCGATGCCCTCGCGAGTGGCGGCCACCACTGGAATGACCGGGCAGCCAAGGAGGGAACGGAGCCGTTCCAGGTCGATTTCGACGCCGTTCTCCTTGGCAACATCCATCATGTTGAGCGCCAGGACCACCGGGACCTTCGTCTCCAGGAGTTGCGAGGTAAGGTAAAGATTCCGTTCGAGGTTGGACGCGTCGAGGATGTTGATGATCAGGTCCGCCTCGCGGCCGGCAACGAAGTCGCGGGCAATCCGCTCGTCGAGCGAAACGTCGCTGTCCGACACATCGAGGGAGTAGGTGCCCGGCAGGTCGACAAGCTCGAATTCGGCGCCGCCAAAGCCGTAGCGGCCGATCTTGCGTTCCACGGTGACGCCCGGCCAATTCCCGACCCGCTGTTTGGCGCCGGTCAAGGCGTTGAATAAAGTGGTCTTGCCGCAATTCGGATTGCCCACAACGCCGATGACATAGCGTTCGCTCATGACGCGATGCTCTCCACTCTCACAATGGAGGCCTCGTCCTTACGCAAGCTCAGGCTGAAGCCACGCACCCGAATTTCCACCGGATCGCCCATGGGCGCACACCGGGTCACCCGGAACTCCACTCCGGGCGTGAGCCCCATAGACAGGAGCTTCCGGCGATAGGCCTTACTGCCTTCCTTGAAGCCAACCACCCTGCCAGCCTCTCCGACTGCCAAGCCGGCCAATCTCTCGAACGCCGTTGCTTCTGGCCCGGCGCGCAACCCCTCAGGGCTAGTCAAGGCATGGTCCATACCAGGGATCCTCATGTGACGGGCGCGACCACCACCTTCTGGGCGGTCCCGTATCCCAAGGCCAATCTCGAATCCTCAATAGCCACCACGACCCCTCCCGGCCCCCGCCGGTTGAGCACCGTAAGTTCTCTGCCAGCCAAGATGCCCAAATCCGAGAGCCGCCGCTGCAGCGCGCCGCCGCCAGCGATATTGACCACCCGCATGCGCTCTCCAACGCTTGCCATTGCCAGGGTCAGGCCTGGGCCACTCATCGTTGCTGCACCATGACGGCCTCGAACGAACTTCGTTGGCGGATTACGGCTATAATGAGAATTGTTCGCATTAGCGATGGACGCTACTGCAGCTTAGCCTTGGGGTCAATGTCGTTTGCACGTTCAGCTGGTTCTTGTCCGGGTGCCGAGACCGGTCCGAGGCCGCAGAACAAGGCAAGTAAACGCGACAGAGACACTAAGCGGAATAAGGGCAGGCGGTCTCGGGTTGGCCTTGGGCTTCGCCGGCTTCAGCCTGACCCCCCATGCTCCGTCAAATTAGTGCCGGATTATTGTGCAGATGCTACTAAACTGCTCTAGTGCGCCACGGATTGCCGGGTTCACGACCAATGTCCAGCCCGTGATTGCTGGCAGGTCTGTCGGAAACAGCCTTTGGCATGACGTTTGCTACCCTGGAAACTGCGCACGTAATGCGGGTCTAGTTCGACGCAAAAACACCATCCTAGAACGATAAACAAGCTGGTCAGTAAGCAAAGGAGTATCGCTATGAGATCAACCTGGAACGTGATCTGTCGGACCGCGCTGGCCGCAACCTCGGCGGTGGTGGTCGTCACCTCGGCCCAGGCCCAGGAGTTCAAGCTGCGGTGGGGTCATTACCTGCCGAACAGTTCGTTCATCGAGGTGGAGAAAGAATTCGCCCGTAAGATCGAAGAGCGCACGGACGGCCGCGTGGAAATCGAGATTGCCTATGCCGGCGGTCTCGGCAAAGGGCCGGAGGTTGCCCTGCTCGCCGGCCGCGGCGCGATCGACATGGCTTCCGTCGCACCTGGTTATTACCCGGACCAGCTGCTGTTCTGGAAGGCGTACCAGATCCCGTTCATTTTCGACGAGCCGGAGCAGGCGATCGATATCCTGCGGCGTTCCTACGAGGAATTCCCGATCTTCAAGGAAGAAACCGACAAGCTGAACGTCAACTATCTGTTTCATCAACCGCTGGGCGGCTACTACCTGACTGGTCCCTCCCCCGACTGCACTGCGATCGAGGACCTGGAAGGCAAGAAGATCCGCTCGTTCGGCGCCGACGTGCCGAAGATGCACAACGCCATCGGCGCCGTGCCGGTCACGGTCCAACCGACGGAAGTTTACGAGGCGTTGCAGCGCGGCACGATCGACTACTCATATCTGAATGCCGGTAACGTCGAAACGCTGCGCCTTTACGAGCCAGGCAAGTATAGCTGCGGCCCGGTCATGGTCATCACCGGCCACCTGATCGTCATCGGCAAACGCACCTGGGACCGGCTGCCGCCGGATATCCAGGAGATCATCGCCGACCAGGCGCAGAAGAGCCAGCAGGAGTATCTGGACTGGCTGGCAGAAGGAACAGAGCAATCCCTCGCCAACATCGAAGCGAATGGCGGTGTCATCAAGGAATTCCCGGAAAGCGAACTGGCGAAATGGAAGGCGGCGACGCCGGATCTGCTGGCAGAGTGGGCCGAGGAAATGGCCGCGCGCGGTTATGGCGAGCAAGGGCAGCAAGTCTCCGACGCGTGGCGCGAATGGACCAAGTAGCGTCTCGCAGACACCCAATGTGACTCGAGAGCGTGACACCGGGGCCGCCGCATAAATAACGGGAGGGCGGCCCCGAACGAATACCGGTTCCCGTTTTTTATACCCGGAACTCGGTCAGGAACTGAGATGAAGGTATTTGCCAGACTGCTGGAG
>CAYYSC010000379.1:0-3782 GCA_964474065.1 uncultured Rhodospirillales bacterium
ATGCCGGCGGTATCCGCGCCACTCTCGTCCAGGGCATACCCGGCGGAACGCACGGTCCGGATCAGGTCGCGTTCTCCGCCGACGTTCAACGCCTTACGCAGCCGGCGGATATGCACGTCCACCGTTCGCGATTCTACATAGACATTGTGACCCCAGACGGCATCCAGCAGCTGTTCACGCGAATAGACGCGGCCGGGATGCTCCATCAGGTGCCGCAACAAGCGAAACTCTGTGGGCCCCAAATGCAAGTTACGATTGCCACGCTGGACCCGGTGGGACAGCAGGTCCATGGTGATATCGGCAAAGACCAAGGTCTCGGCATCCGTTGACGGACGGGAGCGCCGCAGAACGGCCCGCACCCGGGCCACCAGTTCGGACGTCGAAAAAGGCTTCACAATGTAATCGTCAGCCCCGCTGTCCAGCCCGCGGACGCGATCGGCTTCCTCGCCCCGGGCCGTCAGCATGATCACCGGCAGAGACCGTGTTTCACGCCGGCGGCGAAGCTGGCGACAGACCTCCAGGCCTGAAGTGCCGGGCAGCATCCAGTCCAGAAGGACGAGGTCCGGCTGCCTCTCCACGGCGCTCATCAGTGCCTCGTCCCCGTCAACAGCCACGCCGACTTCGATGTCGACCGCTTCCAGATTGTACCGCAGCATCTCTACAATGCCCGGCTCATCCTCAACGATCAGTACGTAAGGCTTCATGGCGCGCTGGTATCCGGCATCAGGCTAAGGATTGGACGGTGTCTGCGAGCTTTGCGGCGTCAAGTGCCGCTCGATCGGGCGTTCGCCATTCACCTGAAAGATGATGCTCTCGGCAATGTTGGTCGAATGATCGCCGATACGCTCCAGGTTCTTCGCGATAAAGACGAGGTGGGTGCAGGAAGTGATCATCCGGGGATCTTCGATCATGTAGGTCAGTATTTCGCGGAAGATGCCGGTGTGCGCGGCATCAACTTCCTCATCGCGGGAGCGCAACTGCGTCGCCACTTCAGCATTGCTGTTGACATAGGCATCTAGCACTTCATGCAGCATCATCTCGACCATCCGGCTTAGATTAACGATTCCCACCACCGGTCCCGCTACCGGATTGTCGTTGAGAACCAAGCTGCGTTTGGCGATGTTCTTCGCGTAGTCCCCGATCCGCTCCAGGTCGCTGGCGATCTTGAGGCCGGCAACGACGGTGCGCAGATCAACGGCCATCGGCTGCCGCAGGGCCAGAAGCCGGACGACGAAGGCCGAAACCTGCGTCTCCAGCGCATCGATCTTGCGGTCGCTGTCGATCACCTTGTTGGCAAGCGCGCTGTCCCTGCGCTTCAGCGCCTGAACGGAGTCCGCAACCGCGGTCTGTGCGTAGCCTCCCATTTCGGCGATCAGGCCGGTGAGCTGGGAGATTTCTTCTGTGTAGGCTTTAACAATATGGGTTTCCCCAGCCATCGGTCCTTACTCCGCCCTCGTCGCCGCAATTAACCAAAACGCCCCGTGATATAACCCTGGGTGCGCTCATCCCTTGGATTCGTGAAGATCTTCTCTGTCTGATCGACCTCCACCAGATAGCCCAGGTGGAAGAAGGCGGTCTGTTGGGAAACGCGGGCCGCCTGCTGCATGGAGTGGGTCACGATCACGATCGTGAATTTCTCCCGCAACTCGTCGATCAGTTCTTCCACTTTTGCCGTCGCGATGGGGTCGAGCGCCGAGCAGGGCTCGTCCATCAGCACGACTTCCGGGCCCACCGCGATTGCGCGGGCAATGCAGAGGCGCTGTTGCTGGCCGCCAGAAAGGCCGGTGCCGGGCTGGTCCAGGCGGTCTTTCGCCTCGTTCCAGAGACCGGCCCGCTCCAGGCTGACCTCGACGATCTCGTCCAATTCCGCCTTGTTCTTCGCCAACCCGTGGATGCGCGGGCCGTAGGCGATGTTCTCGTAGATCGATTTCGGAAACGGATTGGGTTTCTGGAACACCATGCCAACCTTCTGGCGCAACTGCACCACATCCTCGTTCGGCGCCAGAATGTTGCGGTTTTCCAGATTGATCTCACCCGTCGTCACACACCCGTCGATGACGTCGTTCATGCGGTTGAAGCAGCGCAGGAACGTGGACTTTCCGCAGCCAGACGGACCGATCAGCGAGGTGACCTGATGCTCCGGAATGTCCAGATCGACGTCGAACAAGGCCTGGGCCTTGCTGTAAAAAACGTTGACCTTGCGCGCTTTCACCTTCGGCGCCCCGAGGGGTTCTGCTTTCGGAACATCAACGCTGGTGTTGCGGCTGGTGGTGGCGGTTTCTGCCATATCTTCCATTTGCTCAATCCTTTTCGAAGCTTACCAGCGGCGCTCGAACCGTCTGCGTAACATAACCGCCAGCGCATTCATCAGCACCAGGAACCCAAGCAGCACCATGATGGCCGCACTGGTCTTGGCGACAAACGCGCGCTCGGGGCTGTCCGCCCACAGGTAAATTTGCACCGGCATCACCGTCGCAGGATCGGTAAAGCCGCCGGGGATATCCACAATGAACGCCACCATGCCGATCATCAGCAGCGGCGCCGTCTCGCCCAGCGCTTGCGCCATCCCGATAATCGTTCCGGTGAGAATGCCGGGCATCGCCAAGGGCAATACATGGTGCGTCACGGTCTGGATGCGCGATGCCCCCATGCCCAACGCGGCTTGGCGGATCGAGGGTGGCACTGATTTCAGCGCGGCGCGAGAGGCGATGATGATGGTCGGAAGTGTCATCAACGCCAATACCATGCCGCCCACCACCGGCGCCGACCGTGGCAGCCCGAAGAAGTTCAGGAACACTGCCAGCCCCAACAGACCGAAAACGATGGAAGGCACCGCTGCGAGGTTGTTGATATTGACCTCGATCAGGTCGGTCCACCGATTTTTCGGCGCAAACTCTTCCAGATAAGTCGCCGCCAGCACACCGATCGGGAAGCTGATCAGCAGCGTCACCACCAGCGTGTAGAACGAGCCCACAACCGCGCCCCAAATGCCCGCCAGTTCCGGCTCGCGGCTGTCGCCGGTCTGGAAGAACGCCCAGTTGAAGCGGTTTTCGACGTTCCCCTCCTCCTGGAGGACGCTGATCCAGGCAATCTCCTGGTCGCTCACCCGCCGGTCGGCCGCCGGCGTCTCGTAGCTGACGATTTCCCAGGTGCCCGGCGCCGCCTCCGCTTCGCTGTCGAGCGGCACCAGCGCCTGTCCCGTTATCTCGGAGTTGGAGACCTCCGTGACCTTCACCAAACCGCCGTTAATCTTGACCAGGTAACTTGGCAGTTCCCGGTTCATTTGCTCTGTTCCGCCGGTGGATGCAGCGCGCTGCCGCAAATCGGCGATCGTCTCAGCAAGTCGCTCGGCCTCGGCGACGTTCCCCTCGATCGCCGTCTGCAGGTTCTCCCTCTGCTCGCCTGTCACGTTGTCGAGTTGCGCACGCTCCGCTTCAATGATGCCGCGCAGGGTTTCCAATTCATCCTCACGGTCTTCCGCGAGTTCTTCGAGGCGGTCATTCACGTCAGCAACGATGTTGGTGAACGCGTTGGCGCCGACAGAGACCCGGACCTCCCTCTGGGTACCGATCGGCGTCGCAATGCCCGGTGGCTCCCATCGGGTGATATCCGTCATCTGTCCTTTCAGAAGCGTGTCGATATCGTCCGACGTCTTCACCCAGACAGCCTGGGTAGTGCCGATGATCGACGGGTCCGCCAGCACGACATCCCGCACGGCGAGATCCGCACCATTCGATACAAGTCCATAAAGACTCCGCCTTTCTCGCCGTCCCTCGACGGAG
>CAYYSC010000380.1:0-3779 GCA_964474065.1 uncultured Rhodospirillales bacterium
AACCGTTTCCCGCGCACGGCCGACCCGGCCGCCGGAAATTTATCACGCGTTTCTGCTGCGCGATTACCGGGGGCGCGAGTGAGCGCCTTCCGTCTTCCTGCCGCAGCCCGGGTAGCCGTGCTGGCTTACGGCATCCTGCGGTTGCCGCATCTTCCGGCCTTTTTGCCTGAAGCGGGAGAGATCGGCTTCCGGCTTTGGCCCGGGCGAGGCACCGATGCCATTGCAGGCTGGGGATACCGCCCGACAACGAAGCGCGCCCGGCGCTGGGCTGCACGTCTCGGCGTGCCGTATTGGGCGCTGGAAGACGGATTTTTCCGCTCGGTCGGCCTCGGCTCGGATCGTGCCGCCCCGATAAGCCTGGTGGCAGACGATCAGGGAATCTATTTCGACGCCACCCGGCCGTCGCGCCTGGAAACGATGCTGAATACGCCGGACGACTTCCCGGCGACGGAGCTCGACCGTGTCCGCGGCCTGATTGACCAGAAGAACGCCCATCAGCTTTCCAAATACAATGCGGCCCCGCCCTTCGACACCGCGATGCTGCCGCCTTCAGGCGGGCGGGAGAGGGTTCTGTTGGTGGACCAGACCGCCGGCGACTCCTCCATCGAATACGGGTTGGCAGACGCTGAATCGTTCCAGCAGATGGTGGAGGCGGCGCTCGCGGCTCATCCCCAGGCCCAGTTGGTCGTCAAGAGACATCCGGCTGTTGCCTCCGGTTACCGGCGCGGGATGATCGACCTCGCCGATTATGGCGGCCGGCTGGTGCCGCTGGACGACCCGGTAAATCCGGTGCAGCTTCTTCGCGAGGTAAGCCGCGTTTATACCGTTTCCAGCCTGCTCGGCTTCGAGGCGTTGTTGCTGGGGCTCCCGGTCTGTTGCTTCGGCATGCCGTTCTATGCGGGCTGGGGAGTGACCCTGGACACGGTGGCCTGCCCACGCCGGACGCGCAAGCGCACGGTAGAGGAAATCGCTGCCGCCGCCTTTCTGCGCTATGCCCGCTATGTCGATCCGTTGACGGGCGAGGCCTGCGAACCGGAGCGCGCAATAGAGCGGCTGATCACTTTCAAGGGGCGGGCAGAGCAAAACCGCGGGCACTGGTCGCTCGCGGGAATAGCTTTCTGGAAACGCGCGCCCCTGCGCCGGCATCTGGGCGGGCCGACGAGCACGGTTAGCTTCCACCGCACTTTGGAGGGAGCGGTGCAGCGCGCGGCAAGCAGTGGCGGCCGCGCCGCACTTTGGTCTGCCCGGGAACGGCCCGCTCATGCTGACTTGATGCGCCAGTCCGGCGTGGTCCGCATGGAGGACGGTTTTATCCGCTCGGCCGGGCTGGGGTCCGACTTTCATGGCGCCGTGTCAATCGCGCTGGACGACACCGGCATCTATTATGATCCCGACAGCAATAGCTGGCTGGAACGGGTTCTGATGGAGCATCCATTCCCGGAGGATCTCCTGACCCGCGCCGCGGCCCTCCGCGCGCAACTGGTGGCGGCGCGGGTAACGAAATTCAATCTCGGCGATGAATCCCCGATTGATGTGCTTCCCGACCGTTTGGCGTTACTGGTGGTGGGACAGGTGGAAGGAGATGCATCCATACGGCGTGGCGGCGGCGCTATTCAGACCAATAGCGCGCTGGTTGCTGCCGTGCGGGAAGCGAATCCAGGGGCTTTCCTCCTATACAAGGAACACCCGGATGTTTCCGCCGGCAATCGACGCGGCAAGCTGACAGGGGCGGCCCTTGCGCTGATCGATGGGCGGGCGGACGGCCTTTCGGTCGATGCCGCCTTGGCGGCGGTGCAGGAAGTGCACACCCTGACCTCTTTGACCGGGTTCGAGGCGTTGATTCGGGGCAAACCGGCAACAACGTATGGTCAGCCATTCTATGCCGGCTGGGGGCTCACGACCGACCGTAATCCACCCACACACCGTACGCGGCGCCTGACGTTGGACATGCTGGTGGCTGGAGCCTTGATTCTCTACCCGCGTTACATCGACCCCGTTGCCGGACTGCCATGTGAGGCGGAGTTCGTAGTGGAGCGCCTCGCGGCGGGCCGTGCCAAGGGGGCAACCGTCCATACGGACGGGCTGTGGGCGCTCCGGCGCTATGTCCGTGCCTTGCGGTATGGGCTTTTTCCGGCGAAGGGTTTCCGCTCTTACTGAACGGCTAAGGACCCGCGGGCGGGACGCTGTCAGCAGACGTTGAAAAATGCTTCAAGCGCGGGCAGTCCGGACGTTTCGGGAAGGCTGACGGCGTAGACGCCGCCCTCGGCGTCGGCCCCGGCAAGGTCGAGGGCTTTAATCCGCGGGTCCGCTCCAACCTCCCCGGCAAGGACAATTCCTACTCCGATTCCCGCCGCCACTGCCTCCTTGACAGCTTCGCGGCTGGGCAGGGTAACGGTGCTCTTCAGGCAGGCCTTCCCTTCGCTGCACGCTGCTTCGAAGAGGCTGCGGGTCATCGAGCCAGGTTCGCGCAGCAAAACCAGTTCTTCCGCAAGTTCGGATAGCGTGATTGCGTCACGCGTTGCCCAACGGTGGGCAGCAGGGGTACAGGCCATCGGGACTTGCCGTGCGATTCGGTGCACCCGCAAGTCGCTTGGCACCCAGTCCAGCGTCAAGACTGCCACGTCCAGCCGGCATTGCCGGACCTCCTCCAGTAGATCGGCGGTGTTACCGAGAGCATGCTCGACGGCTAGATGCGGATGCTCTTCGAGAAGGGCGGCGATGAGCGGCATCGCAAAGCTGGGGGTGGAATAGCCAAGGCTCAGCCGGCCCTGCCGCAGCGCGCCCAGGTCACGGGCGAGATGGTCCAACTCTTCTGCCCGGCTCAGCAGTAATCTTGCCCGCTTGAAGATTTCCCGTCCCGCCGGGGTCAGGTTGACGCCATGGCGGCGATCAAACAGCCGAAGGCCGTACAGCCCCTCCAGCGATTGGACCCGCTGGGAAACGGTTGGCTGACTCACCCCAAGGGCGAGGGCGGCCTGCGAGAAGCTTCCAAGCTCCGCCACCGCCACGAATGCCCTGACCTCGCTAAGAGAAGAAAGCGCGTGGGGCTCGCTCTCCGCCGAGCCTTTCGCGGGGGGCCTGGGCACGGATGTTGCCCGTCAGCAGGCCTGTTTCCTGGCCAACTCTTCCGCCATGGAGCGGTAATGATCCAGCCCGGGCACCTGTAGTCCCGCCACCTTTGCGTCCTCATCGATCCGGCGCAGGGCCAACGCCTCTTTCTGGTAGGGCTCTCCCTCGAAGGCTGTCACTTCTTTGGGGGACATCCTGCCACCCTGGAGTTCCAGGCTGCGGACCGAGTCTGGCGACAGGCGGTCGAAATAGTCGCTCTCCACGGTGCAGAGATAGCGCTTGGCCGCCACATGCAAGCGGACGGGTTCGCTCACCGCCTGGCCGAACAGGCGGGCCAGGATGGCCGCGCTGGCATGCTCGTGGCGATCGTCGATGCCGCGCTCGGCCAGGGATTCATCGGCGGCAGTGCGGAGATGGCCTATATCGTGGAACAGCGCCCCGATCGTCGCAGCCTCGCCGAGTTGCCGTTTCTGCGCCAGGGCTGCTGATTGCAGGCCGTGTTCCAACTGGGTGACGGCGGACAAGCCGTAGGCCCCCTGACCCAGCCGCGCCATCCGCTCGAACAAGCCTTCGACAGTGTCCAGCGCCATACAAAACTCTCCATGTCATCAAACTGTCATTGACAATCGCTATGCATCTTACACGGCCTATCGGAAATATCAATGCTTGGCCGCATGGTTATTGGGTTCAGCTAAGCTGCACGGGAGTTC
>CAYYSC010000381.1:0-3740 GCA_964474065.1 uncultured Rhodospirillales bacterium
CCTCGACCCGCTCGCCTGCCCAGACCACGACCGGGGTCATGCAGTAACCGGAGCGCGTGACGTAATCGTCCAGCAGGCCCAACACCGACTCCGGGCCTACCCGTACTCCAATCTCCTCCTCCATCTCGCGCAGAGCGGCGGCGATGGCGTCCTCGCCCGGGTCGAGCCGCCCTCCCGGGAGCGCCCATTGCCCGGAATGGCTGTTCAGCCGCGGCGCACGCCGCGTGAGAAAGAAACATGGCCGGCCGCCCTCGTCCCCGGTCACGGCGATAGCAACCGCGGCAGCCTTTAATCCGGCACCGGCCGGAGGATGGCGCTCGAAACGGGCGATGTTGGCGGCAAGCCGGTCCCGGAGACCATCGAAGGTCGAAACGGCGTCAAGTACGAAACGGTCCATTGGGGTCTCCAACAGCAAGGAAATCCATCAGCAGGGGCAGGTAGTCTTCCGGTTGCTGCACCGATCCCATATGCACCGCGCCCATGCGTCAATGCCAGCCCGCACCCAAGAGGAACCCTCAACCTAGGCTGTTTCCGGGGCGCAAGGGAGTCTCACGAGAGCGCCATTGAAATAGGAATAAATACTTGGATCCGGTGAGAGTGCTACCATATGGCTTGATCCAGGAGGACCCTCGTACCAAAAACCCCATCCAATCTCCCCGCCGTTCGAAAGGCGGATCGCCTGACCTTCCCGCGGCGGTTCAGCCGCCAACAGCCATTATTTTGTGAGCAAATCAGCAGGTTGCACGGTGATCGGGAGCAGCAGACGCCGATTGAACCGGACAGGTTGCTCGCCAAGGTAGAGCGGATTTTCGAGAAAGCGACCCGGGAAAACCAGTGCAGTGCAGCGTTGCTCTCCCTGCCATCGAAACGGAAGCGCAAATGCATCGCTACGGCGCCCGGAGGGCGCACCACGACTTTTAGCCGGCGGAGATTTCATCTGGCGCTGGCCCAGCCTCGTCTCTACCGGGGTTTTTTTTGTGCCAGGCAAACCGGGCCCAAGCAACCGGTCACGGCGTGGAAGTGCCTATGGCTGCGTCCCACGCCGTGTCCCTTTTGGAGTCAACCGGTTCGATAGAGCAGCTTGGTATCTGTGTAATGCTCCACCGCGTGTGCGGTCATTGCTCCCGTCACGGGCCCTACGCCTTTTTCCTTCGCATGAGGAAGGCAAAGCCGGCGAGGGCGGAAAGGGAGAGGATGACGCCCGGCGGTAACGGAATGGCTGACGCGTTAACGTCTACGTCGTTGCCGAAGCGCCCGGCATTCCCCTCGATAAAGAAGGTGACCTGGTCATTCTGGGCAAGATTCAATCCGGCGATCACCGACGACCCGGTCATGTTGGTCTGTGTGATCGGAATGTTCACCAACGGTCCGCTGTTGATCTGATAGTTCAGATCGATCGAATTGGAAAAACCGGAGCCGCTGAGCGCATCAAGGAACGGATTGACCGTCGACGTCACCCGCAGGCTGAGGTTTTCCGCAGCAACAATCGATCCGGAGACACCGCCAAAGGGCTCGAACGGCATCGCCGAAACGTTCCCTTGGGCCGAGTCGCCAATCGTGAGCGACGGAGCAGGCCCGCTGAAAAATCCAGTCATGACAAGGGCCGACGCATTGAAGGGCAACAGGGCGACAGCGCCCACGATGGTAGCATATCGGAGAAACGTTAACATGTTGAACTCCCTTGGTTCATAGACCGTTTGCGCGTCGGAGTGCCGTCGGATACCCCGCCTTGTTTCGCGCAAACGAAAATGGAGCGTGGAGACGGCAAGTTCCCACAGCCATCTCGAGAAGAAAACAGCCAGCAATAGTTTCCGTTCCTAAAGGTTAGCGATTCTCTTGATAAAGTATATGACTATTATAATAAGCATTTTGCGCAAATCAGTATTTCTACGGAAAGAAATGAATATAGTTTAGTAACCGCAATTAAAAATCGTACTCATGATATTTTAGTTGCCGGCCCGAAACGGCCTTACAACCGGATATCCCCCTTGTGCCGCTGGAACTGCCGGTTGCTTGCCATCCTTGCCCGATTGAGGTCCGATAGAGACGAGGCGATTCCTGTGGCGAGGGCGAGGAGGTTCTAATGACAACGGAAGCGATGGGCCTTGCCGCCCTGGCGGCTCCCTGGCGGATCGGCGTGGATGTCGGCGGGACCTTTACTGACCTGGTGCTGACTGACAGCTTGGCGAAAAGCTTGGTGGTCAAGGTTCCGTCAGTGCCAGCCGATCCCAGCCAGGGCGTGTTGGCAGCGTTGGACCGGCTGGCGCAAAACCTGAACTGCGCAGTGCCGGAGGTGTTGCGGGACTGCGCACTTTTCGTCCATGGCTCGACGGTCGCGACCAACACCATGTTGGAGGACAAGGGCGCGCGGGTGGGGCTCCTCACTACAGAGGGTTTCCGCGATGCGCTGGAAATCCGGCGGGGTCTTCGCGAGGACCAGTGGAACCACCGCCAGCCGTTCGCGCCAGTGCTGGTGCCACGTTACCTGCGGCGGGGCGTGCGCGGCCGTATCGACAGCGAGGGTAGGGAGCATGCGCCCTTCGAACCCGGCGACGTGGACGAAGCCCTGGCCGCATTTGAGCAGGAGGGTGTCGAGGCCGTTGCCATCGCCTTCTTCAACAGCTTCCTGAACGAGGCGCACGAGGCGGCGGCTGCCGCCCGCATTCAGGCGCGTTGGGGTGACGCCTGGGTGACCACCTCTGCCGCCCTGTCCCCCGCCATGGGCGAGTACGAGCGGACATCCACGGCGGTGGTGAATGCCTCCCTTTCGCCTCGGATCGTCAGCTACCTGCGGGCGCTGGAGGATCGGCTCCGCGAACTGGGCTTGGCAAGGCCGTTGCTGCTCGTCCAGTCGAACGGCGGCGCGATTTCGGTGGATCAGGTGGCGCCGCAGCCGGTGAACCTGTTGCTAAGCGGTCCAGCAGCAGCGGTCGGGGCGCTGAACTATTACCGCAGCCTGCTGGAGCAAGGGGAGACGGGGCCGAACGACGCCGCCAACCTGATCTCCATGGAGATCGGCGGCACGTCGTGCGATGTGATGCTGATGTCGGACGGTCAGGTGGCGATGAAAGACGACCTGATGATCGCCGGCTACCATGTCTCCACGCCCTCGATCGACATCCACACCATTGGTGCGGGCGGCGGCACGATCGCTGGCGTGGACGCCGCAGGCATGCTCTATGTCGGTCCTAAGGGCGCGGGAGCCGACCCTGGTCCTGCCTGCTATGGCAAGGGTGGCGAGGAGCCCACCGTCACCGACGCGCAACTGGTGCTGGGCCGCCTTCGCTCCGGCACTTATGCGGAATCCGGTATGACGCTCGACCGGGATGCGGCGCAGAGGGCGATCAAAACGAAAGTCGCGGACCCGCTCGGCCTGTCGGTGCAGGAAGCAGCGGTCGGCATCATCGCGATGCTGGAGCAGAACCTGCTGCATGCGGTCGAGTACATTTCCATTGAGCGCGGCCACGCGCCCCGGCGATTCACCATGGTGGCCGCCGGCGGGGCCGGCCCGATGCATGGTGCGAGCGTCGCCCGCGGGCTCGGCTGTGAGCGCGTGTACGTTCCGCGCGATGCTGGCGCGCTCTGCGCGATCGGGATGCTGCATGCCGACGTGCGGCAGGATTTTCAGCGCTTCCGGCGGGGCATTCTGGATACTCTGGCACCAGCAGTGGTCGAGCAGGACTTCGCGGCGCTGAAGGATCAGGCGATCAGCGCCATGTTGGCCGAAGGCTCCGAAGCGG
>CAYYSC010000382.1:0-3733 GCA_964474065.1 uncultured Rhodospirillales bacterium
GATCGCCGTAGTAGCGCTCCCGATCGGCAAAGGCGAGCTTCATCGCTTCCGCCAACGTGTGGATGTAATCGGCGGAATTGTGGCCCATCGCCTTCAGGTCCACGCCTTCCAACAGCCGCAGCATCTGCAGCAGGATCGGCCCCTGGCACCAGGGGCCGCAGGAATAGACAGTCTGGCCCTGGAAATCGACGCGGAGCGGCTTTTCCACCGGCGACTGGTAGGCCGCCATGTCAGCCGCAGTCAGCCAGCCGTCGTGTTCTTCGTGGAAGCGAACGATTGAGCGGGCAATGTCGCCCTTGTAGAAGGCCGCCCTTGCCGCCTCCAGCCCGGCCGCACGGCCGCCCTTGGCGCGGGCCGCCGTTTCCTCGTCCGCCATGAACTGGATGGTGCGGGCAAGGTCGGCCTGTACGTGCAGATCCCCCACCTTGGGCGGCTCCCCGTCGCGGAGCCAGATCGCGGCGTTGTCCGGAAACATCCGATACTGGTCGCGGTAGACGCCGATGAAATGGGCCATGACCGGGTGCACGGCAAAGCCTTCACGCGCATACCGGATCGCCGGCGCGGCGACCTCGGCGAAGCTCATGGTGCCGTAGCGGGCCAGCGCGGTAATCCAGGCGTCCGGGGCGGCGGGCACCACCGTGCGCAGCAGACCCAGCGGAATCTGCCCTTCGTGCTGGTGAATGAAAACTTCCGGCCGGGTCGCAGCGGGCCAGGGGCCGAGCCCGGCGATGGAGACAACTTGGTCCCGCTCCGCCAGATAAATCAGGATCGGTGCAACGCCGGAAAACTGCACTTGGTCCGAATGGACGACGCCGAGGGCGATGCCAGCGGCCACGCCCGCGTCGACGGCGTTACCGCCCGCCTCCAGCATTTTGGCTCCGGCCTCGGTGGCCAAATAATGGCCAGCGGATACCATGTAACGGTGCCCCTGCACCATCGGCTGCATTGGCATGGCGGGCTCTCCTAATCGATTGGATGCTTTCCGGCCGGCTCAGGACCTGTCCCGGCCTCGGTTTCCCATACGGTAAGCGCCAGCGATCACAAGCGCAAACCAACCGGCCATCATCATCACGCCACCAAAGGGCGTGATGATCGAGCTCCCGGAGAGGAGGCCCGTCCCCTGGCCGTAGAGCGTGGCGGAAAAGAAAAGCATTCCGGCCAAAATCAGCCAGAAAGCCCCATGCAGCCAGACATTCGGGCGCCGGCACATCGCCAGCGCCACGAGAACGGCGCTGTGCACGGCGTGCAATTGCCAGGCTGTGTCGAAGAATTGCGGGTTGGGCATGCCCTCCGCCCCGCTGCCGTGCGCGCCATAGGCGCCCAACGCGACAAGGGCCATGCCGCTCAACCCAGCTAGCGAGGTGTATAATCCAATCATACAACCTATGGTAGCGCTTCCGCTCCGGGGTTAAAAGCTGCTGATACTGACTTCCTTCGAGGTGATGAACTCCAGCAGGGCGGGAACTCCGTTCTTGGTCTGCTCGATGCCGCGGTGGATCGCTGGAATGATCTCCGCCGGGTCCGTCACGCGCTCGCCGTAACCGCCAAAGGCGCGCGCCATGGCAGCGTAGTCGCCGGAAATGTCCGTGGAGCGGTATTTCTCGGTCGACTGCTGCATGATGTGCAGCTCGATCGCCATGGAGAAGTTGTTCAGCAGGATGGAAAGGATCGGGATACGCTCGCGCACCGCCGTTTCGAAATCCATGCCGGTAAAGCCGATGGCCGCATCGCCCCAGACATTGATGCAGAGCGCGTCCGGGCGCGCGAGCTTCGCTCCCATGGCGAGACCGAGACCGTAGCCGAGCTGGGTAGTCTTGCCCCACCCGATGTAGGTCAGCGGCTTGGTGCTCTTCCAGAACGGCGAAAGCTGGTCGCGCGGGCTGCCGGCATCGTGGGTGATGATGGTGTTATCCTTCTCCACCACCTGTTGCAGGTCCCAGAGCACGCGGTAGGGGTTGAGGGGCGTATCGTCGGAGGTGAGCTTGGGCATCCACTCGGCCATCCAGCCTTCCTCAATGCCCTTGATTTCGGCCGCGACCTCGGCCTGACCGCGGCCTGAAGCCACCGCCCCCTTCACTTCCTCGAGGATCGCCGCCAACGTGAGCTTTGCATCGCCCGTCAGGCCGATTTCGCACTCAAGGTCCTTGTTCAGGTCCATCGGGTCAAGCGTGGCATGAATATAGCGTTTGCCCTTCGGCATCTTCACGCCGAAATTGGTCTCCGTAAAGCTGCAGCCGATCCCGAAAATGACATCCGCATTCTGCAGGAAGTGATGCAACTGTTTCGGGATGGCCCGGCCGCCGGACCCAAGCGACAGCGGATGGTCTTCCGGAAAGGCGCTCTTGCCTTGCAGGCTGGTGCAGACCGGAATCGCCAAGTGTTCGGCCAGTTCCCTCAACTCTTCCCAGGCTTCGGCATAGTGCACGCCTTGGCCGGCGTAGATTACCGGCCGCTTCGCCTCGATCAGCGCTTCCGCCACCCGCGGCACGTCCGCCGGATCGGGCGCGGTACGGGTGCGTAGCACGGGCGTGTAATTCAACTCGCCCTCCAACTCCTCCATAAAGGTGTCGGTTGGAATCTCGACAATCACCGGGGCGCCGCGACCGTTTTTCAGCCGGGTGAAGGCGCGCCGCATGATGTTGGCCACTTCCGCCGCGCTGGTAACCGGCTCCACCGACTTGGCGATGTCCCGCATGGACTGCGTGGCGTTGTAATTGGGATGGATGTGCGCGATCCTCCGGGCATAGCCGGCGGGCAGGACCAGAATCGGCACACTTTCGCCGTAGGCCTGAGCGATGCCTCCATAAGCATTTTCAGTGCCAGGGCCATGCTGCATGGCGAAAACACCGATCTGCTTGCCGCTCGACAGCCGTGAAATCGCATCCGCCATGTGCAGGCCGATCCTCTCCTGCCGCACCATGATCGGGCGGATATCGATTCGGGCAGCGTATTCGATCAGGTGATTGACGGGATAGCCGAGCAGCATTTCCACGCCTTCGCGTTTCATGATCTCGCAGATGGCTTCGACGACTTTCATCGGGCGGTTTCCTATAGCCTTTGGAAATTAGGGGTAGGATAGAACGGTATGCATCATGTGGCCAAGCAGGGCGGCGTGATTTGCTTCGACTGCGACGCGGACATTGGGGTTTTCGACCGGGGCGCCGCGCAGGTCGCAAACCGTCATGCCGCGCGTGTGTCGGCCAGCCAACTCCACCTCCACCCGCGTTTTGACATACTCCATTGACGACGGATCCAGCAACGGAATCAACGCACAGCTGTCGTGCATGGGGGCGTGACTCAGACCATGCCGCTCACCCTGGCGCGCCCGATAAAAATCGAGCAGGTCGGCCACCGCCGCCGCCGTGCGGAACTCGCTGTCCCGCAATTGCTGGATTTGCGCGGCGTCGATGCCGACGGTCCGGGTGATGTCGTAGCCCACCATCCGGATCGGCCAGGGCGCAGAAAACACCGCGGCCGCCGCCTCCGGATCGCAATAAACATTGAATTCCGCCGCCGGTGTGATGTTTCCGCCGCCGGCAGAGCCGGCCATAACCGTCACCTCGCGCACCCAATCCGCGAGGCGTGGCTCCTTCCGCAGGGCGAGGGCGAGGTTTGTCTGCGGCCCGATCACCGCGAGCATCAGTTCACCCTGGTGTTGCCGTGCGGTGTCGATGATCAGGTCAATGGCGTGATCCGGAACAGGGCTGCCGCCGGGCTCGGGTAGTTTGTGGCC
>CAYYSC010000383.1:0-3728 GCA_964474065.1 uncultured Rhodospirillales bacterium
TGGGACTCGCTTGCGGGTGGCTGGGCGCCGTGTTGGCTCCAATCGATCACGCCAACGAACCGGACGAGGCCCGCGAAGAGGCTGCGACGACGCTGGAAGCCAAGGTTTTCGTGACGGATATCCCGGCCTCCGAAAACGCGCCGGATGGTTTGACGGAACTGAATTTGGACGATCTTGGCGAAGCTAAGAGGGAGGACGCGCCGCCGCCGGCGGCGGAACTCGACGCGGGGACACCTATTGCCCTCTTGCGCACCTCGGGCACGACCGGCCCGCCGAAGCTCTTTCATTTGACGAGGCGGAACATCGGTTCGAACGTCATCCATCTTGGCGGCTCCGGGCTGGTTGTCCAAGACGACCGGGTGCTGCTTCCACTACCGATGCATCACGCCTTTCCCTGGATTGTCGGGACCCTCGTTCCCTTCCAGTGCGACGCTGCGTTGGTACTGCCCGAAGGCCCGGCCGGCCCGCAGATCGCCAAGGCGCTGCGGCTTGCAGGTCCCAGCGTGGTCGTCGGGGTTCCGCGGCTCTACGATGCTCTTCTGGATTCAATCCGCAAGCGGCTTGGCCGGATCGGCACCGCCGTGCTGGATGCCTGCGTGAAGCTGCGGCGTAAGACAGGTGTTGCCCTGGGACCTTGGTTATTCGGGCCGGTCCGGCGGAGAGCCGCGCCCAACCTGCGCCTGCTGGTCTCTGGCGGCGCGCGCCTGGATCCGGCCGTAGGATGGCCGCTGGTGACGCTCGGCTGGGATGTCCGGTGCGGTTACGGCCTGGCGGAAACCTCTGCGATCTTCACGGGCCATGTGGGCAAGCGGCGTCTCGGTACGGAAGGCTGGCCGGTAGGGGGAGGGGAGATCCGGATCGACAACCCGGATCATGAAGGGCTTGGCGAGATTCTGGTGCGGGGGCCATCCGTCTTTTCCGGCTATTTGGACAACCCGGAGGCCAACGCTGACGCATTTGACGAAGGCAGCTATTTCCGGACAGGCGACCTCGGGCGGCTCGACGAGGAAGGCGCCTTGATAGTTGCCGGACGGGTCAAGGAAATCATCGTTCTGAGCGGCGGGACCAAGATCGACCCTGTCAATCTTGAAGAACAGTACCAGGCACCGCCCGAGATTGAGGAGATCGGCATATTCGAGCGCGATGGCGCGTTGTTGGGCCTGATCGTTCCCAACATGAGCGAGATCGTTAAGCACGGCCCGCTTGCCACGAACAATGCCGTTAAGGTGGCGCTGTCAAGCGTCGGCAAAGAACTGCCTTCCAACCAGCGGCTGGCCGGTTTCCGCCTGACCCGCGAACCGTTGCCCAGAACCCGGCTTGGCAAAATCCGGCGGTTCAAGCTGCCGGAGTTGTATGATCAGGCGGGGAAAGACGTGCAGCCGGCGGAAACCGCTCCGCCCACGGAGGAGGAACAGTCTTGGCTCTCAGAATCGCCGCGCTCGGAAATCTGGGCACTGGTGAAGGAGATGCGTTCGGACCAGCCGGTCGGCCTGGACAGTCATCTGGCTCTCGATCTGGGCTTTGATTCCTTTGATTGGATGACCCTTGCGCTGAAGATCGAGGACGAAACTGGCGTGCGTTTCGAGGCGGAAGACGTCTCTCAGATCGGAACCGTCCGCGAATTGCTGGAGGCGGCGAGCAAAAAGGAAGCAAGTCCTGAGGCTGCCTCGAACCGGCGCGAACGGCTGGAGGCGGCGAAGGTTCGCTGGCTCGGCCCACGGAAGGGCTGGGAGCGGGCAATCGGGAGCGCGGTAACGACGGTGATTTCGGGCCTGATGCGACTGCTTTACCGGGTCGACACCTCGGGCCGAGAAAACTTGCCGGAAACGGGGCCGGCCATTCTTTGCCCGAACCATGTGTCCGATCTGGACCCAGTGATTTTGGTGGCGGCCGTGCCCCGGAAAACCCGGCCAAAGCTGTTCTGGCTGGGGGACGCGGTGCGCGTGTTCGGCGATCCGATTTATCGCCGGCTTTGCCGCCCCTTGCAGATTTTCCCCGCCGACGAGGCGTCGCCAGAAGTCGCGATCGAGCTTGCGGCGGATGTTCTGGCGCAAGACTACATTCAGGTCTGGTTCCCTGAAGGGTGGCGCTCGCCCGATGCCAAACTGCTCCGCTTCAGGCCGGGCGTCGCCGAAGTGATCCGCAGGACCGGGGCACCCGCGATTCCGGTTTTTATTGAAGGCGGGCTGGAGATCTGGCCTCGCGAGCGGACCATGCCGCGGCTTTCAGGAAAGGTTCGGGTTACATTCGGTGAGATGGTGAAAGCCGAGGAACTGGCGCCGCACGGCGATTTGGAAGCATCAACACCGGAGGAAATTGCCGTTGCCTTGCGTTCGCGCGTTGCTGCCGTCGCCCGCTCGCAAGGGGTGGAAGTGGACGATGAGCGCGAGACGGGGGTAGAGGCGAATTCCTCCCGTCGCTCCGACGAAGTGGCGCACTAGGTTCCTGGCAAAGCGCCGGGAAATGGATGACTGTAAAACAGCGGGCGCCGATTCCGGGCAGAAGGCCTTGCAGGCTCCCGCAGAAACCGCACCGATCGTTAATTACAAACCATCCAGATATTCGTGCGGATTTCCGGAGATCTGACACTACGCCGTCCGTCTCCGAACTCGTCCACGGGACACAACTCTCGCTAACGGTCTCGGGGGGCTGTCAGCGCTTTGCCCACATTACTTTTGGCTTTCTGCGGACGCCGAGCTCATCGTGATCGCCCGGGGGTGCGCTTGTGCCGATGTTGCACCGGTGAAGGACGTGCTGGCGACCTTCGGCTTGCAGGAGGCAGACCACGCGGTGGATGTGCCTGAACTGGCCTAGGGGCTGGCTGGATGCTCAATCCTCAATGTCGTTGGCCATTCTTGGCAGTCACGCCCCCGAGTTGTCTTCGTTGACCATCGGCGGGCCGCCCTTGCCTTTGCTTGGCTGGCGCTTACCTTGAGCCATATCGCGCGCACCGGCACGCGGTCACGCGTCAGAACAGCGGCAAGACAGACAATGCATCCTCTTTGCGGGGCCGATATCGGAACCTTGAAAGCCGTTTTCGGGCGCGGCGGCCGACCCGCCCGAGGAAAGGCGGGGACCGCGTCGATGATCTGGCTGGCTGCCCTCGCACGCTGGCCGTCTACGGCGCTGGAGCGGCGGATTATTGCGGACAAGCTGCCCAATCTTCGAGAAATTCCGCCGCCTGTATTCATTCTTGGCCACTGGCGGAGCGGCACCACGCACCTTTATAATATAATGAGTCGCGACGCGTTTGGCTATGTACCCCCGCTGGCGACTGGACTGCCCTGGGATTTGTTCGGCATCGGACGGATCGCGGGACCGCTGCTGCACCGGGCGTTGCCCGAGCATCGCTACATCGACCGGATGGCGGTCAACCCGGATTCGCCGCAGGAGGATGAGTTTGCGATCGCGAACATGTCTTCGGAATCCTTCTACCACGGCCTTTATTTCCCACGCCATTTCGCGGCTTGGTTGAAGCGGGGGCTGTTTTTCGAGGGGAGTACGGAGACCGAAATCCGGCAATGGCGGTCTGCGTTCTCGCATTTCATGCAGAAGATGGCACTTCATCAGGGGAAACGGTTGCTGATTAAAAATCCGGTTTATACCGGGCGTGTTGCGATGCTGCGGGAGATCTTTCCCGAAGCCAAATTCATTCATATTCACCGCAATCCCTACGACGTGTTCGTGTCCATGCAGAATTTTTATAAAAAGCTATTAAATCATGACAA
>CAYYSC010000384.1:0-3717 GCA_964474065.1 uncultured Rhodospirillales bacterium
ACGCTGCGAGGCCTGCCAGGGTGACGGCGTCATCAAGATCGAGATGCACTTTCTCCCTGACGTCTTCGTCGAGTGCGATGTTTGCAAGGGCAAGCGCTATAACCGCGAGACGCTGGAAGTGAAGTTCAAGGACCACTCCATCGCCGACGTGCTCGACCTGACCGTGGACGAGGCGGCGGGGTTGTTCATGGCCGTGCCCGCGATCCGGGACAGGATGGTGACCCTGCAGCGCGTCGGCCTCGGCTACATCAAGGTCGGTCAGCAGGCGACGACGCTATCGGGCGGCGAGGCGCAGCGGGTGAAGCTGGCCAAGGAACTCTCCCGCCGCGCGACGGGGCGCACGCTGTACATCCTGGACGAGCCCACTACCGGCCTGCATTTTGACGACGTGAAAAAGCTCTTGGAGGTGCTGCACGCGCTAGTGGAGCAGGGCAACACGGTGATGGTGATCGAGCACAATCTCGACGTTATCAAGACCGCCGACTGGATCGTTGACCTGGGGCCGGAAGGCGGCGCGGGCGGGGGCCGCATCGTTGCATCCGGTACGCCGGAGGACGTCGCCAAGGTCCGTGAGAGCTACACCGGCCAGTACCTCCAACCCTACCTGAGAGCGGGTAACTTAAAGGGCGTAGCTTAGGAACCCGACGGGCCTTTTCGTGCAAAGCTTGGCTCTGCCACTGCATTGGTTTCAGAGTGTTTGCGGGACACCGGAGCGCCACCATATGACAGTTTCAGAGCAAACCCCGAGGCTTACAGGAGAGCCGGCCATGAAATGCCCGATCGACGAAGAAACCCTGGTGATGACGGAACGCAACGGGGTCGAAATCGATTACTGTCCGAAATGCCGGGGCGTGTGGCTGGACCGTGGCGAGCTGGACAAAATCATTGAACGGTCAGCCACGGTGCAAGAGCCGGCTCCGTCCAGATCAACGGACAGCCGCAGCGACTATGGGCATGGACAAGGTCAACACCAGAAGCCCTATCGGAAAAAGAAGGAATCGTTCCTGAGTGATCTGTTCGACTTCTAGTCGAACAGCGCTCGTGATGCTGGGCCATCGTTCCACGCAGATCGCGTAAGTGCGACGGACATTCAATCGGGCTGGAGCCCAACCGCATTAAGGTCGGCCGGTGCCAACTTTAGTGTGTTCGCCAGAGCATCGTGCCGGTTAGCCTTCTCCGGCCGCTTAGGTCTCCCCCTCCACCAGCGGCCGCAGATTTTCGATGATACTCTCGGTTTCGTACACCTCGTCACGGTCGGCGGGTTTCTCGTCCAGCATCTCGACCATCGCGTAGGCCTCATACGAGTCCGTCACCGATGCTCGCGGACGGGCGCCGTACATGTACGTAGAATAGTATGGGAACGTCCGGTAGCCGTAGCCATAAAACCCAGGCGGCGAGAAATAGGTGTTGTAGGTGACCTCGCGCTCGGTCTCGTCCTCGACGATGGCGAAATAGGGGTGCCCGGTTTCATCGGCGAGTTCGCCGGCCCGCAACAGCATCAGGCTCTCGACCCGTTGCCGGGAGGTCACCGTGTTGCCCTCGAAGGTGACGAGGTAGCGGTCTTCCGAGAATTTCCGGCTGGTGTAGCCGGTGTCGTCAAAAACACCGCGCGCCGGCTCGTATTCGGTGGGGCCGCAGCCTGCCAAGAACAGCAAGGCGGCGCCGGTGGCGAGCGTACGGCTGAAGCGCGTTGTCAGGCTCATCCTGTCCTCCGTTTTCTTGGATCTGACGGGTCATAAGGTGAGGGCGGCAATGCTGCACCGCCCCCGTTCTACCCGTTTTTAGCCGCTTGTGCCGGCGTGCACCCTCGGCTCCCGTTCCCAAAAGCGAAGCTGGCCAAGTTTCGCGACGAAGCCCTTCACGGAGGCGTGGTTTTCTAGCGCGACGCAACCATCATCCATCAGTTCCTTGATACCGGCCTTTTCCAGCAGAAGGTTCGCCTCTTTCGCGTAGCCGATGAACTTCGCGTGGGCGAAGGCGTCCGCGATAAAGGCGCGCGTGGCCGCGTCCGACTGGAGCTGTTTCGCGCCTTTGTCGGAGACGAGCAGGACAACGGCGTCGTAAAGCACTGACGGTCCCCCGCCGATTTGCTGCTGCCCGCGAACATGGCTGCCCGTGTCCATGGTGACCCCGCCGACCCGCGGCGTGACCAGTTCGATCTTGCCACCTTGTGCATTGATCTCGTCGGTCAGCGCGCTGAGGATCGACTCGTCGGCGCCATCCGTCGCGAGGATGCCGAGCTTGCGGCCGACGAAACGGCCCGGCCCATTCTTCAGGATGCTGAGCGCCGGGGAGGCCTGAAGATCGGTAATTGGCTTTTTTGCCGGTGGCAACGCATGAGGCAGGGCGAGGCCCAGCCCCTCCGCGACCTTGCTGGCCAAGTCCTCGTCGATATTGCGCAGATGACCGACCGTGCGTTCGCGGATGCGTACGGTTTGGACCTTGCTCAATTCGAAAACGAGGGCGTTCGCCAAATGACGCTGTTCGACCGGTGTCTGACTGATGTAGAACTGCCGCGCTTGGCTGTAATGATCCCCGAAGCTTTCGGCGCGCGCCCGTACTTTGGGACCGGCAACTTCTTCGGGATGGCTGGTATAGCCACGCTCTGGGTCTTCCCGCGGTCCGCCGTCCTCCGGCCCCCAACTGTTCGGCTCGTAATTGGCGCGGCCCTTCGGATTGCGCATGGCCATGTGCCCGTCCTGCTGGAAGGTGTGCACTGGGCACTTCGGCGCGTTAACCGGAATGTGCGTGAAGTTCGGCCCGCCCAGGCGCTTCAGCTGGGTGTCCAGGTACGAGAAATTCCGCCCCTGGAGCAGCGGGTCATCGGTGAAATCGATGCCGGGCACGACATTGGCCGTGTGGAAGGCAACCTGCTCGGTCTCCGCGAAGAAGTTGTCGACCACGCGGTCCAACACCAGCCGCCCGACCCGGCGGACCGGCACCTGCTCTTCCGGGATAATCTTGGTTGCGTCCAGCACATCGAACTCGAATTGATCGGCGAAGGCCTGGTCGAACAGCTGCACGCCCAGGTCCCACTCCGGATACTCGCCGGCGGTGATTGCGTCCCACAGGTCGCGCCGGTGGAAATCGGGGTCGGCGCCGTTCAGTTTAACCGCTTCGTCCCAGGCTACCGACTGAAGGCCGAGCTTGGGCTTCCAATGGAATTTGACGAAGGTGGATTTGCCGTCAGCGTTCACCAGCCGGAAGGTGTGGACGCCAAAGCCCTCCATGAAGCGGAAGGACCGCGGAATGGTCCGGTCGGACATGATCCACATGACCATGTGCATGCTCTCCGGTGAGAGCGAGATGAAGTCCCAAAAATTGTCGTGCGCGGTCTGGGCCTGGGGGAAGCCGCGGTCCGGTTCCTGCTTGGCCGCGTGGATCAGGTCCGGGAACTTGAGCGCATCCTGGATGAAGAAGACGGGGATATTGTTGCCAACGATGTCCCAGTTGCCTTCTCTGGTATAGAGCTTGACAGCGAACCCGCGCACGTCCCGCGCCACATCCGCCGAGCCCTGGTTTCCTGCCACCGTCGAAAAGCGGACGAAGGTCGGCGTTTTTTCTCCCAACTCCGTCAGCACCTTGGCCTGCGTTACGTCGGAAAGGTCGTCGGTCAGCTCGAAATAGCCGTGCGCGCCGAACCCGCGTGCATGGACGACCCGCTCGGGAATGCGCTCATGGTCGAAATGGAACATCTTCTCGCGGAAGTGGAAATCT
>CAYYSC010000385.1:0-3714 GCA_964474065.1 uncultured Rhodospirillales bacterium
ATTTCCGCCAGCACCCCTGCCGCCTCCACGATGGTGGCGTCGAGCAGCATGTGCTCGTTCGGGGCCACGTTCGGGATGCGGTCGCTCCGATCCCAGCCGGTGGAATAGCGAACGCCGCGGAACCGGCCCCCGGCTCGATCGATATGCTTGGCCAGCAGTGGCCGCACCCTGGGGCCTAACGTCATGTCCACCCGGCCAAACATCGTCTCGCACGCCTTGGTGGGCCCGAACGCGCCGCTAGCCGCCATAGCCGAACAGCCAACAACGAATTCGGTCTCGCCGAGCGAACGCTCTTCCTCCGGCCCCTCCGGCCGGTACATGGAGTGGCATTCGGCAAAGACCGTCGAGATCACATTGTGGCCGCTGGACAGATCCTCCGCCAGTTCCGGGATGAGGTAGCGGTAGCCGTTCCGCATCCAGAGGTGGTGGTGCGGATCGATGATCGGCAGGTCCGGCTCCAGGATCTCCTCCTGCACTTGGTGGAGCCAGCTATCGTCCGGCGGCGTGTGGCCCATATTGGCGCCCGATTTCTCGGCCATGAGATTGCGTTCCTTTGCTTTAGGCGCTGCTTTCGGCCCCGTCGGCGAAGCGTTCCTTCGCGTCGGCCCGCAGATCGACTTTGCGGATTTTGCCCGAGGCCGTCATGGGGAAATCGTCCACGAACACAACGTGCCGGGGGATTTTGAAGCTCGCTACCTTGCCCCGGCAATAGGCGATGATCTCGTCTTTGGAGATGGCCGCGTTCGCTGCTCGCTGGACATAGGCCACCGCCACCTCGGCCAGCCGCGGGTCGGGCGCCCCGACCACAGCGACCTGATGTACGCCGGCGTGCTCGAGCAAGAGCCCCTCGACCTCCATCGGGTCCACGTTTTCGCCGCCGACCTTCAGCATGTCCTTGTGGCGGCCGAGGAAGCGCAAGATTCCGTCCGGCCGCCAGACCGCGGCGTCGCCGGTCTTGAACCAGCCGTCGTCCGTGAACGCAGCGGTCGTTTCTTCTGGCTTCTTGTAATAGCCGAGCATCAGGTAGCCCCCGCGCACCTGCAATTCGCCCTCGATACCGGGTTCGATCGGCGTTCCGGTTTCGTAATCCACAATCCGCAGTTCATAACCGAGGCCCGGCCAGCCGGAGCCCTCGCAGCGGCGTTCCTCATCGTCGTCGAGCGAGGAAATGCCCGCGCCAATCCAAAGTTCCGTCATACCGAAGCCGGAGACGGATTTGATCGGCGCCAGCACGCGTTGGCCCTTGCGGACGATGGGAGCGGCGCTGTGCGGCCCGGCGCCAAAAATGCCGGTGCGGAGGCTGGAGGTATCGCGCGGCCGGCGTTCCTGCTCTTCAGAGAGCGCTTTCACGTGCGCCTCGAAACCGTGCAGGATGGTGACACGTTCGGCTTCGACCAGGTCCATGCTTTCCGCTGGATCGAAGGTCTCCGTCACGATGTGGCGGGCGCCGGTGACGAGCGACATCAGGCCGGCTTCGGAAAAGCCGAAGGCGTGAAATAGTGGCAGATAACCTAGGATCGTATCATTTGGCGTGATATTGAGCCGGAAAGCGCGCTCCTCCACGTTCCGGATTAGGTTGTGGCAGTGCATGGCGCCCTTCGGAAAACCCGTGGTGCCGGAGGTGTACATGATGAGCGCCGGCGCCTCCGGCCGAACGTCGGCAGCGCGGACGGACAGCGCCTCCGCACTGACGGAGGCGGCCCTTTGCCTTGCCGCCGGCCACGAGACGACGCCGGAATGCCGGTCGCCGCCCAGGATCACCACCTTGCGAAGGGCTGGGAAATCCGGGTCCGATACCGTCTCGCCCTGCTCTGGCAGCGCAACAACCTCCCGCACCATGTCCAGATAATTGATGGGGCCGGACACGTCGTGCGTGATCAGCATGGCACTATCGGACTGGCCGAGCACGTATTCCAGGTCATGCGTGCGGAAGCGGGTATTCACCGGCACCAGAACGGCCCCGATCTTCGCCACCGCAAACATCAGGAACACCCAGTCATCGCAATTGTTCAGCCAGAGCGCGACGTGATCGCCCTTGCTGACCCCCTCCGCCATCAGCGCGCGGGCCGCTAGATCGACCTGCTCCGAGACTTGGTTGAACGAGTAGCGGCGGCCTTTGAACATGAGCCCCTCCCGCTCGCCATGGCGGGCGGCAGCCTGCGCAGGAAGATCGCCGAAACGTAGCGCGCTTTCTTGCCAGCCGTTCGCGTGCGTTCGCTTCATGGTTCAGGCCTCCGCTGCCGGCGCCACGTCCTCCATGAAGGCGCGCAGCGCATCGAGCCGCCCCGGCACGCCGCCGCGGGCGACAGGATCGAGCAATACGTGAGAAATGCCGATGGCCTTCAGGCCCGCAACCGTCTCCAGCATCTGGTCCTTCGAGCCCGCGATGGCCTTGCCCGCCGGCATCGCCTCGGAAGGGTCGAGGTAGACCCGGAGCGAGAGGGTCAGCCCGGCAGGGTCGCGCCCAATGGCCTCGCACTCCCGCTTCACGGCGGCCCATTCGTCTGCCACCACGGTCCGCGGCTGGAAGGCGGCATGGAATGCTTGGCCGTACTGCGCTACCCGCCGAAAGGCTGCCCGGCTGGAGCCCCCAACCCAGACCGGGAACGGCTGCTGCAGCGGCTTCGGCTCAAAGCCAACAGTCGGGAAGCCGTAAAACTCCCCTTCGAACGCCGGCTCGGCCTCGGTGAACAGGCGGCGGAAGATTTCAAGCTGCTCGTCCGAGCGCTTGCCGCGCTGGTCCCAGGGCATGTTCAGCACCGCCGCCTCCTCCGCCATCCAACCGACGCCGACGCCCAGGATCGCCCGTCCCCCCGACAGCACATCCAGGCTGGCGATCTGCTTCGCGGTCTGCACGGGCGGACGGTAGGGCAGGATCAGCACGCTGGTGCCGAGCCGGATAGTCTCCGTGCACGCAGCGACGAAGGTCAGCGTGCTGATGGCATCCAGCCAGCCCATGTCCGGCGTCGGACCGAACGAGCCGTCGTCCGTGTAAGGATATTTGGAGGCAATCTCGGACGGCCAGCAGATATGATCGCTGACCCAGGCGGAATGACAACCAAGCCGCTCCGCCGCCCGCGCGAAGTCCATGATCGTCGCGCGATCGACGCGACGGCCCAGATGCGGCAGGTGCACGCCCCATTCCATGATCGTATCCTCAAGTTCTTTTCTTTTATGGCTTGAGGATCGAGGCGACGCGGTTCAGCTGTCAAGGGAGGGGTATCAACTTGAAAGCGTCAACACTATCCAGTTGCGCGCGCGACGGCATCGGCGAGAGTGGAATCCGAGACCGGCTTGGACAGGCAGAGGACGTCGGTGAACCGTCGGGGCAGCGCCGCCTCCGCGCTGTAGCCGGTCACGAAGAAAAACGGCACGCCCTTCTCGCGCAGGCGGTCGGCGACGGGGAAGCTGTCGTGATCCCCCAGGTTGATATCGAGGATGGCAAGATCCAGGAACTCCTGTTCGGCAACGGTAAGCGCCTCGGACACGCGACCGGTCATGCCGGTGACCGTAAACCCCCACTCGGTCAGCCTGCTGGCGAAGTCGTACGCCGTGACGACGGAGTCCTCGACAATCAGCACCCGGAGCGGGTCCCGCACCGGAACGGCCTTGCCCTCGGGTTTTTCGCCTTCCCCGTCTTCCGTCTCGATCACCTGGCTCAGCGGGACCGCGATATCACACTCAACGCCGTTCGGCTCGATCCGCAAATCCACG
>CAYYSC010000386.1:0-3704 GCA_964474065.1 uncultured Rhodospirillales bacterium
GCACCGTTTATCGCCGAAACCGGGGGGCTGAACGCCATGATCGTCGATTCGACGGCCCTGCCAGAGCAGGCGGTGCGGGACATCGTGACCTCCAGTTTCCAGAGCGCCGGCCAGCGCTGCTCGGCGCTGCGCATGCTCTATGTGCAAGCGGACGTGGCCGACCGCACGCTGAGGATGCTGGAGGGTGCCATGGACGAACTCCGCCTGGGCGATCCCTGGGAAATCTCGACGGACGTGGGACCAGTGATCGAAGCGGAAGCGCAGGAAAATATCACGGGTTATGTGGCGCAGCAGGCCGCAGCCGGCCGGCTAATCAAGCAGCTTAGCGCGGCCGCCGAGGGCCTGTTCGTGCCGCCGGCGCTGATCCGGCTCTCCGGGATCGAGGAATTCGGTCCCGTCCTCCATGTCGCCACCTACGAGGCGGAGGACCTTGACGCCGTGATCAATGCGATCAACGCGAAGGGTTACGGCCTGACGTTCGGGCTGCATACGCGCATCGACGACCGCGTCCAGCAGGCGGTGGAGCGGATCCGCTGCGGCAATATCTACATCAACCGAAACCAGATCGGCTCGGTCGTCGGCTCGCAACCCTTCGGCGGCGAAGGCCGCTCCGGCACGGGCCCGAAGGCCGGCGGTCCGCACTATGTTCCGCGCTTCCTGACCGCCGACGAGCCGGAGGCGGTTGACGCCGATGGTCCAGAAATCAGCGTCGAGGCAGTACGGATCGCACTCGACAGCCTCGCACCAGACGCGTGGACGCCGGAGCCCGTCACCATGCCCGGCCCGACCGGCGAGTCGAACCGGCTGGCTACCTACCCGCGAGGAAAAGTGCTCTGCCTCGGCCCTACGGTCGACGCTGCCCTGGTTCAGGCCAAGGACGCTATCCGCGCCGGCAACGCCGTTCTGGTCATCGCTCCGGGCGTTGCCGCCCGTGCCGGTGAGATCGCCGGCGAGGTCGCCGCCCTCGACGGCGTGTTTCCGGCGCATGGGTTGACCCACCTCCTAGGCTTCGATGCGGTTGCAAGCTTCGCCGGAGGAAAAACGCTGCAGGCTATCCGTCGCGCGCTCGCCGCTCGCGACGGCCCGATCCTCCCACTCGTCACAGAACGGGGCCAGCCGGTACGCTACAGCGTCGAGCGCCATGTCTGCGTCGACACCACGGCGGCTGGCGGCAACGCCTCCCTGCTTTCCAAAGCCGGGACTGGTTGATGCTGGCGAGATTTTCGCTCATTGGAGGAAACCGCCTGGGCGGCTTACGGGGCAACGGCGCTCTGGGACCAATCACTTGCCGAAACGGATCGAAGGTGTCAGGTTCCCGGCATCGAAGCGCCCGGCGAGGCTACTACGGTCGCCGCCTGAAGGCAGCACCTCCCTGAACCGGTTACAGTCCGATCATGTCTCGCATCGGTGGCAATACACCTCCTGATGGTCCTGCGTGGATATCCGGTAATGAACAGAGCCAATTCCGGTAGCGGCCGGCGGTCGGCCGCTAAGGAAGGGCAACGGCAATCGCGCCGCTGGCGTCCGAACCCGATGGGGCTGTCCGCGCTGCTGATCGCGGCAGTCCTGCTAGTGCCCGTATTCACCGTTACCGCGTACCTCCTTGAGGAAACCGACCTCATGAGCCATCTCGCGGCGACGGTACTGCCGCGCTATCTCGAGAACACACTGTGGATGATGCTCGCAGTGCCGATATTAACGGCGGCGATCGGCATCGGATGTGCCTGGCTCGTGACCATGTGCCGGTTCCCCGGCCGCCGCGTGTTCGAGTGGGCCCTCGTCCTGCCCCTCGCCGCGCCTGCCTATATTCTCGCTTACGTCTATTCCGATTTTCTCCAGCACTCCGGTCCGGTCCAGATGGCGGTCCGTGATCTGATGGGATGGGGGCCGCGCGAGGGATGGTTCCCCAACATCCGCTCTCTGCCTGGCGCCATCGCGATGTTTTCGCTGACGCTCTATCCCTATGTCTATCTCCTCGCCCGGACCGCGTTCTTGGAACAATCCGTCGGTGTCCTGGAAACGGCCCGGGTTTTGGGCGCCAGCCCCTGGGGCGTGTTTGGCCGCGTCGCGCTGCCTCTGGCGCGGCCGGCGATCGCAACGGGCGTGGCGCTGGCCCTGATGGAAACGCTTGCGGATTTCGGCACTGTCGCGCATTTCGGCGTTCAGACGTTCACGACCGGCATTTACCGCGCGTTGTATTCGTTCGGCGACCCGACCGCGGCCGCGCAGCTCGCCACGATGCTTCTGGGCTTGGTCGCGCTCCTGCTGGTGCTGGAACGGGCAACGCGCGGCGGCAAGAGCTATAGCGCCAGCGCGGTTTACCATTCATTGCCGAGCTACCCCTTGCGGAGCTGGCGTGCCGCTGGCGCGGTCACGGCCTGCTTGATGCCGATTGCCCTGGGATTTCTGCTTCCGACCTTCCTCATGATTTCGATGGCGATTGAGGCAGGCAACCTATTCCAACAGCGGACGCTCGACCTGGTTACCAACACCTTCACCCTGGCCGCCATTGCGGCGGTCACGGCCGTTTTCGTCGCAACTCTTCTCGCCTATGCGAACCGGCTCGACTCGTCGTGGCTGTCGCGCTCCGCAGTTCGGCTGACGGGCCTCGGCTATGCTGTTCCCGGTTCCGTGATCGCCGTCGGCCTGCTCATCCCGCTAGGCACCTTGGACAACTGGCTCGATGCAACCATGCGTCAGCTTTTCGGCATCTCCACGGGGCTTATTTTCACCGGCAGCATCATTGCCCTGGTTTACGCTTACCTGGTGCGATTCATGGCGGTCGCGCTGAATACCGTCGAGGCAGGATTGGCCACGGTGACGCCTTCCCTGGATGATGCTGCCCGGACCCTCGGCCGCAGCTCCTGGCGAATCGTGCGTGAGGTGCATGTCCCGATCATCACGGGCAGCCTTCTGACAGCTGGGCTCATCGTCTTCGTTGACGTGCTGAAAGAATTGCCAGCCACCATCATTCTGCGCCCATTCGATTTCGACACGCTGTCCATCGCTGCCTACAACCTCGCCAAGGACGAACGGCTCACGCAGGCTGCCGCCCCCTCGTTGATGATTGTGCTCGTAGGGCTGGTGCCCTTGGTGATCCTGAGCCGGCGGATCGCGGCTTCGCGTCCCGGGTCCTCCGCGGCAGGCACAACGCAGCGAACAGGCGGCCTTCGCTTCCGCCCTCGCTCGGGCGGCGCCGGGCACTAGCCGCGGCTATCGCTACCGTCCATGAAAAACCCGCCCGGAGGATTTCCGGGCGGGTCAATCCGAGAAAGTGACGGCCAGATACAGAACCGGCCGTTCCCTGCCCTATTTGTAGCCGACGCGATCGTAAATCATCTGTGCCTGGCGCTGGTTCTGGCCGAGGACCTCAAGATTGATCGTATCCTGGCGGAACAGGCCGAGTTCGGCGACACTCTCGCTAAGGCCCGTGCCCGGTACCGCTGGATATTCGTCATTGCCGGCAGAGAAATATTCCTGGGCCTGTTCGGAGGCGAGGTATTCCAGGAATTTCACCGCGTTCTCCTTGTTCGGGGCAGTCGCAACGACTCCGCCGCCGGAGATGTTGACGTGCGCACCGCTGCTGTCCTGGTTAGGGAACACCCAGCCGATCTTGGCCAGGGCTTCGTCATCCAGGCCCTTAACCTCTTTGCGAAGCGCGCGGGCGAAATAATAGGTATTGGACAAAACCACCGCGCATTGGC
>CAYYSC010000387.1:0-3693 GCA_964474065.1 uncultured Rhodospirillales bacterium
CTTCTGGATGGCCATGCTGGCCTGGGGAACCGTCTTTTATGGCAACACGGTCTATCTTCCGGCGTTGAAGCAAGCGCACGGCTGGTCCACCAGCCTGATCAGCAATGCCATCACGATGTTCTTCTGGCTGGCAATTCCCGTTACCCTGCTGTTCGGCTGGATCGCCGATAAGTTCGGCACCCGCTTGGCCGTCGCCTATGGCGGCCTTGCGGTGGGAGCGGCGGTGGCATCGATGGGTCACCTGACGGAGCCCTGGCAACTGTTCGCCGCCTATGCCCTCCTCGCAACCGGCTATCCGCTTTTGGCAACACCGGCAATCAGCGCCTCCCTCGTGCCCTGGTTCGGGCCGAAGCTCGGCCTGCCTCTGAGCCTGGCGCTGACGGGAGCGAGCGTCGGCGGAGCCTTGGCCGTCCCGCTGATGGTAAGCGGCAGCCGGCTTTACGGCTTTACCGACACGGCGACGATGGTCGGGCTGTTGGTCATCGTCACCATGGTCCCGCTCGCCGTGTTCGCCTTACGGCAGCCGCCAATGGAAGCGCGAGCCGCCCGGGCCGCGGAGGCGAGCGTCACGGTCAGCAAGGCACTGAAGACCCGCCGGTTCTGGCGAATCGCGATTGCCGGCGGCCTCGGTCTTGCGGCGCAAGTCGGATATTTGGCCCATCAGCTTTCCTACCTCAGTGAGGTTCTGCCCGAAGAGCACGCGGCCTATGCGGTCAGTCTGGGAGTGGCCGCCGGCGCTGTCGGGCGGCTCGCCACAGGCTACCTTTCCAACTGGGTTCCGGTGCCATGGCTTGCGGCTGTCACCTATCTAACCCAGGCCGCGGGTCTATTGATCCTGCTCTACGCGGAGGACACGGCTGCGCTCTACCTCGGGTCTGCCATCGCCGGGTTTGTTATCGGCAATATCGTGATGCTGCCCCCGTTACTGCTAAGAGAGGCATTCGGCCCCGCCGCCTATGCCCGGCTCTATGGCATCGCCAACGTTGCTCTCTACGTGGGCGCCGGTTTCGGACCCGGTCTCGCCGGATGGCTGCGGGACAATGCGGGGTCCTATGTGCCTGCGCTGATCGCTTTTGTTGCCTTCCACGGGGTGGCTGCGGTTATCCTCCTGCTTCCTGGCATGAGAATCAGAGGAACCGCTCCGGCATGAGCCAAGAAACCACCTCCCGTCCCACGACCGTTCGCCTGCAGCGCATGGTGCGCGCCTACCGCGAAAGCGCCGCACTGATGGCAGCCGTGGAGCTGGGTCTGTTCACCAAGATCGCCGAAGGCCATGACACAGAGGAAGCGCTGGGCAAGGCCATGGGCCTGACGCCGCTGCACGCCGAGCGCATCATCGTTGCCTGCGTCGGGCTCGGCTTGGTTGAGCGCGACGGCGATCACCTCAAGAACGCGCCTGACGTCGACCGTTTCCTGGTGCAGGGCCAGCCGAACTACGCGGGCGAATGGATGCTGTTCACCAAGCCGGACTGGAATGAGTGGGGCCGCCTGAGCCAGCACCTCGCCAATCAGACACCCGCCCGCGCCGACAATGTGAAAGTTTCCGATTTCACGGTGGAGGACGCTCGGCGCTACCACCGCGCCACCTACTCCATCGGCCGCGGGGCAGGGCGGTTGTTCCTGCGCCAAGTGGATCTGACCGGCAAAAAACACCTGATCGACATCGGCGGCGGTTCCGGCGCCTACTGCATCGAAGCCTGCAAGCAATACCCGGATCTGCGCGCGAGCGTTCTCGACTTGGCCAGCGTCGCCGAGGTGGCCCGGGAGTTCATCGCAGAAAACGGCGTGTCCGACCGTGTCGAGGCCGTGGCCTGCGATTTCAACAAAGACCCCTTCCCCCAGGGCGCGGATATCGCCGTGATGGCGTCCAACTTGCCCATGTACGGACGGGACGAGTTCCGGGCGGTCGTCAAGAAAGCCCATGACGCGCTCGCGCCCGGCGGCGAGATGCACCTGATCGGCGAGGCGCTAAACGCCGACCGTACGGGCCCGGCTGATGCCGCGCTGTGGGGGCTGTCCGAGGCACTCGTGAACGGTACCGGCCTCTCGCACTCCACGGCCGACGTGGAGAGCTATTTCCGGGCCGCGGGCTTCCAGGACATCAGCACCCTACCCTTCGTGGAAGGCGTCCTAATGCGCACGATGGGCCGCAAGCTTGGCTAGTCAGAAACCAACCGATTGGGGCGGGGAGCGACGGACGGCCCTGCGACCCGCCCCCTCTACCTGCCCTATGCCTTGCTGCACGCGGGTATTGGACCGTCCCGGCGTTCGCGCTCGATCAAGGCCTGGAGCACAGGAACGTCGATGGCTCCCGCCACAACCGTGCGCCCCACGACCAGAGCCGGCGTACCCGGAAAGGCGAAGAGGCCGGCCAACGCCGTACTGCGGGCGATTTCATTCGTCACATCGCTGCTTTCCATGTCCGCCAGCATGCGGTCCGGATCAATCTGCAAACGTTCGGCCAACTGGCGGAGATACGCCGGCGTTGGGACAAATCGCGAGCGCATGAGCGTCTTGTGAAAATTGACATACGCTCCCTGGCGCTTGGCCGCCAGTGCCGCCCGGGCCGACATCTCCGAGACCTGCCCAAGAAGCGGCCACTCGTGCCAGGCGATGCGCACCCCGCCACCGGAGGCTGCCTCGATCTCCGCAAGACGTTGCGTCAGCACCCGGCAGAATGGACAATTGTAGTCGGAAAAGGACGCAACTGGCACCGTCCCTGTGGCGGCCGCTTCCCCGAACAGGCTGCCGCAAAGATCGGCTCTGATCGCCGCCCGCGCTTCTTGAGCCTGCCGGTTGCCCGCGCCATCGAGACCGAAGAACGGGTTCATACCCTGGGAGACGTCTCCGGCACCGAGCCGCCGGAACCCTGTCGGCTCCGCAAGCGGCTGGAACTGGAAGTCGCCAACAAATAACCGCTGCACCTGCGGCCAACCGTAATAGGCCAGTGCCGCAAGGCCAGCGGTTCCGCCCAGCAGGACTCCCCTGCGCAGCACGCCGCTTTTGTTCCCCGAAGCGTTGGTCATCGGTTTGCCTCATCCTGCAGGTTAAGCCGTTCCTGGTGAAGCCGTTCCCGCTCCGGCCACTGGCTTTTGATGTAACCGAGAATGTCCCGGATTTCCTGATCCGTCAGGACGTCGCCAAATCCGATCATGTCGCTTTGATAGCCATCGCCAATCACCGCTTCCGATCCCTCCTTGGTGATGCGGAACAGGACCGAGTCCGGGTGATGCCACGTGTGCCCGGTCGCATCATGAGGCGGCGCGGGCAGGCGTCCATCCGGGCGGCGCTCCCGCCAATTGGCCTCTCCCTCGAGATTCGCCCCATGACAGGCGGCGCAGTGCTCGGCGTAAAGACTGGCGCCGCGCGCCAAGTCTGGGGGCGGCGGGTCCGGTTCCTGCAGTGACCAGACGGCGGCCCCGCCTCCGATCCCAGCCGCCACCGCCATTGCGATCGCAATGAGCCAAGGCTTAGCTGCTCCCATCGTCTCAGATCCTCTGCGCCCGCAAGCGGAGCGCATTGCTGATAACGGAGACGGATGACAGACTCATCGCTGCTGCGGCAATCATCGGTGAAAGCAGCATGCCGAATACGGGATACAGCACGCCTGCTGCAATCGGCACGCCGGCTGCGTTGTAGACAAAGGCGAAAAAACAGGTTCTGGCGGATGTTGCGCATGGTCGCCTGCGCCAG
>CAYYSC010000388.1:0-3691 GCA_964474065.1 uncultured Rhodospirillales bacterium
GCGGCGACGGCCGGCGTCTACTACGCCCACCGGCGCCTCCGCCGGCAGGCGAGCCCCCGGTTGCCGCCAGCCCGGCCGCAACGACAGCCGATCGCACCCGGTTTCGGGAGGCGGCGGACGCATTGGACCGCGAGCGATCGGCGCTGGAGCAGAACGTCGCCGAGCTTCTGACAGCCGTCTTGGAACGTCTGGCACCGCGGCTCGCCGGACTTGATCTCGCAGGACAGGCGGACGCACTTGCCCGGAGCATCACCGGCCCGGGCTGGATTCTGGAGTGCCCGGCGGAGGTTGCTGAAGCTTTGCCGCCGCTGGCGCTTCCGATCCGAACGGTCTCGGGAGAGACCGTCGCTCTCCGCAGGGACCCAGCCGCGCGCCAGTTCGACCCGGCAATCGCAGCGGAGCGTATCGTTGCCGAAATCGGCGGCACACTTGCCCTCATCCAGACAAACACCGACGCGACGGCGAGGGACGGCAATCCCTACCCCGTCGGCGTCTCCCGTCCGTCGAAAGGAAAAGCCGCAGCATGAACGACCCTGGTCGAGAGGAAAGGCGAGGCACGCCCGCCAGCGTGGCTCCCGCTCCCCAACGACGCACCGTGTTCGACCTGGAACTGGAAGCCAGCGTTTGCGTGGCGCGGGCCCGCCCTACCGTGGCCGCTCTCGCCGAAATGGGAAAAGGGACGCTGGTACCGCTGGAAGAGATGCCCAATGACTTGGTGGAGTTGCGCGTTGGCGACCAGGTCGTCGCCCGCGGAACCCTGGAAGAAATGGAGGACGGAAGCGACCGTCTCGCCTTGCGCCTGGTCGAGGTATTTGACGGTGCAACTGCCTGAGAACGGCTGCCAAGGTGGCGGCGTAACGGCGGCACCCCCTCGGACTTGGACAGCCGCCAGGCTCGCCGGAATAGCCGCGTTGTTTCTTGCGACTGCCGTGAACAGCGCCAGCGCGCAAACGATCGATCTGGGAACCGGAGAAGCCGGGTTGTCCGCGACGGCGATCCAACTGTTTGCGCTGATCACGGTGCTGAGCCTCGCGCCCGGTATCGCCATGATGGTTACCTGCTTTCCTTTCATGGTCACCGTGCTCTCCCTGCTGCGCCAAGGCCTTGGCGTCCAGGCAGCGCCCCCAAACATGCTGATGGTGGCGCTGGCCCTGTTCATGACGTGGTACGTGATGGACCCCGTTTTCAGTGTCGCCTGGAAGGAAGGGATATCGCCCTATCGCGAAGGCTTGATCGACGAGCAACAGGCGATCGAGCGAACACTCACGCCCTTCCGGCAATTCATGGAAGGGCGCGTTGATCCGGCGACAATCAGCACGCTGCAGCAGCTCCGGCCCCAGCCAGAAACTGGCGAAGACATCTCGGACCTGCCCTACTCGGTGCTGCTGCCCGCATTCATGTTAACGGAAATCAAGCGCGCGTTTCTGTTCGGTTTCCTGATCCTGCTGCCGTTCCTGATCATCGACTTGCTGGTGAGTTCGATCCTGATGGCGCTCGGAATGATGATGGTGCCGCCGGTCACGGTTTCGCTGCCGCTCAAGCTAGCCTTTTTCGTGCTGGCCGGCGGTTGGGAATTGCTGGCGGCGGCCATGGTGGGGACCTACGCTACCTAAGAAGCCACGAGGGGCTCTGGCTCGGTTGCACCCCAGCATAAACAGCGACGCCTCTTACCAGGATTCTATTGCACCACCAAGTCGGCATGCAGAGCGCCAGCCGTCTTAATCGCCGTCAGGATATCGATCAGACCACGCGGAGTCACGCCGAGCGCGTTCAGGCCGGCAACCAGATCGGCCATGCTGGTACCGCCTTCCAGGGTGCCGAGGGAGCCGTTCTGTTCCTCAAGGTCCACCTCCGAGCGCGGAACGACGATGGCCTCGCCACCCCGCGAGAGCGGGCTTGGCTGGCTGACAAGCGGTTGCTCGCGCACCCGAATCGTCAGATTCCCCTGAGCCACGGCCACCGGCGAGATCCGGACGTCGGCACCGAGCACAACCGTGCCGGAACGCTGGTCGATGACCACGCGTGCGCGCCGCGCCGGCGCAACGGTAAGGGACTCGATCGTGGCGATCAAATGAGCTGGCCGCCCGGCAAAGCCCGGCGGCACGGCGACTTCCACCGTGCCCGAGTCGGTCATCTGTGCGACCGGGGTGCCAAGCGCCGTGTTGACCGCGGTCTCAATCCGGGCGGCAGTGGTGAAATCCGGGTCGCTGAGGGCGAGCCGAACCGTCGACAGGCTGGCAAAGGAAAAAGGGATTTCCCGCTCGACCCGTCCGCCGTTGGGAATAACGGCCACCGTTGGAACCCCTTGCGTGACGGAAGCGGCATCGCCCTCCGCCGAGAACCCGCCCGCGATCACCGGGCCCTGCGCCACGGCGTAGATATTGCCGTCGGCAGCGCCCAGCGGTGTCATCACCAGCACGCCACCGAGGAGACTCTTGGCGTCGCCAATGGCGGAGACGGTCACGTCCAGCTTGCTGCCGCGGCGGGCAAAAGGGGTCAGGCGTGCCGTGACGACCACGGCCGCGACGTTGCGAGGCCGCACGGCTTCACCCTCCACGGTCAAACCCAGCCGCTCCAGCATGTTTTTCAGGGCCGCTTCGGTGTAAGGCGCATTTCGCGTGCGGTCGCCGGTGCCGTTAAGACCGACGACCAGCCCGTAGCCGACGAGTTCGTTGCTGCGCACCCCCTGAACTTCAACCAGATCCTTGATCCGGATTTGCGCCTGGGCGTAACCAGCGCCGGGCACCCCCAGGAGAAGCGCAGTCATCGCCAGAGGCGCGGCAGCCCAGGCCAAGCGTCGCACCTTCATATTAAAGGCGCCCCGCCAGACTCATTCCCGCAATGCGTCCGGTCACAGCATAGATGGTCTCGAGCTGCACACGAAGTTCTTCCAGTTCCGTGGCCGCGGTATAAGGATCGACCTCTTCGAGCGCCTGCAGGCGCTCCCTCGCGCCGCCAAGATGCGCACGGCCACTCTCCTGGGCATCTTCGATGGCGGCCTGGGCGGTGCCAACCCGCGCCTCGACCGCGATAACGTTGTCGCGCTGACTGAGCAAATGAACCGCCGCGGCATTCAGGGCTGCGGCCCGCTCGCCGGGCGTCTTGCCGGCGACCGCCGCAGCCACCGCCAAGCCGGCGATGGTGTCGCGCAGGGCCGGTTCATCCGCCCGGGCGCCATAAGCGATGCCGCTGCCGTTCGCGTGAACGGCAACCGTTCCCGCCGTTGCCCCACGGTAGAGACTGCCATCGGCAAAGCCGGTCTGCACGGCCGACACTGCCGCCGCAACCGCGGCCGCCGCCGATGTCCCGCCTGCCATGGCCGAGTCGTAGGCGGCTCGAGCCGCGCCGGTGATGGTATCCGCATCCGCCAGCGGGGCCCGATCCGTGGCGGTCCCGGCGAAAAGATGTCTGCCCCCCGACTGGGTGTTCAAGGCGCCTACAGCCGCGTCGAGCGCCAATGCCGCTCGCTGGGCTATTGGTTCCCCGGCGGCGGAGCTTTCGGTCGTGCCCATGTGCAGCATCTGCTCCGGCAAGCCGGTCACCGATTCTCTCAGCGCACCGATCGCGACGGCAGTGGCGCCGGCACGGCCGGCCGCGAGCGTCAGCGCATCCAAGTGGCGTCCGGCGTTTTCCGCGGCCCGCCGTGCCGATACCAGATCGGAAAGGCTGGAAACCGGCGCTTGTTGCATCG
>CAYYSC010000389.1:0-3688 GCA_964474065.1 uncultured Rhodospirillales bacterium
GCCCGGTTACGCGCTTGCCTCCCTCTTCCTGGCGGCTGCCGGCAGCGCCCTCGTCATTGCGCTGATTGTCGGTCGGGCCAGCCGCCCCCTCGCCCGCCTAACCGGCGCGGCAGAACGGGTTGGCCGGGGCGAATCCGTTCCGCCATTGAGGGAAGAGGGGCCGAGCGACATCCGCACGACCATCGCTGCCTTCAACCGGATGCAGGAGCGGCTGCACCGATTTGTTCAAGACCGGACCCGCATGCTTGCCGCCATTAGCCATGACCTGCGCTCCCCGATCACCGCGCTGCGTCTGCGCGCTGAGATGGTGGAGCAGGAAGATCTGCGCGAGAGCATGATTGCCAGCCTTAACGAGATGCAGCAGATGGTGGATGCAACGTTGGCCTTCGCGCGCGACGATTCAGCGAAGGAGGAGACCCAAACGGCCGACTTGGCGGCAATTGCGGCGGAAGCGGCAAGCATCCGGGCGGAACAGGGCCACGACGTCGCGTGGAAGGGCGGGAGGGCGCTCCAGTATCCCTGCCGGCCCCTGGCGCTGAAGCGCGCGATCGGTAATCTGATCGACAATGCCGTCCGCTACGCCGGTTCGGCGGAAGTCTCGCTGGAAGGGACCAGCGTCGTAATCCGCGACGGGGGCCCCGGCATTCCGGAGGACCGCCTCGGTTACGTGTTCGAGCCCTTCGCGCGGCTGGATGAATCCCGCAGTGCCGAGACGGGCGGCACCGGGCTCGGCCTTGCGATTGCCCGTTCTATCACCCGCAACCATGGCGGCGATGTCACCCTGCGCAACCGTCCTGGTGGCGGCCTGGAAGCACGGCTAGTCCTGCCGCTTGCCGCCTAGCCCTCTGCGCCAAGAGATCGCTACACTCAGCCTCTGTTCGCCGTCTCCATCAGAAGGACCCGGTCACCATGGATTTTGGCCTTACCGACGACCAGCGCGCACTGCAGGAAGCTGCCCGCCGCTATGCACGCGAAAAATTGCTGCCCTACTACCAGACGCGCGAGGGCGAAGGCCGTTTCAACCGCGATATGGTGCGTGAGATGGGCGAGCTAGGTTTGATCGCGCCGGACCTACCGGAGAAGTTCGGCGGCCTAGGCGTACCTGGAGTGACGGCAGGTTTGATCACTGAAGAAATTGCTTATGGCGATCACTCGGTCAGTTATATCCAGTTGCTAACCATGCTTTGCGGCGGTGTCGTAGCGGAGTTCGCGGCAGAAGACGTAGCGAACGAGTACTTGCCGAAGTTCATCAAGGGCGAGAAGCTGATTGGTCTGGGTCTGACCGAGCCACGCGGCGGCACGGACGCCGCACACCTCAAGCTTCGGGCGAAACACGACGGCGAAAGCTTTGTTTTAAATGGCGAAAAATCGTCCATATCTGCTGCGGCACAGGCGGATTTTCTTGTGGTGGCCGCTCGGACCGGCACGGACGAGGAAGGCGCGCGCGGTGTCACCGCCTTTCTTGTCGACATGAGCCTGCCGGGCGTCAGCAGGGCGGCCTATAACGACCTTGGCTCAAAGGCAGTGGGTCGCGGCTCCGTCTGGTTCGAGGACGTGCGCGTGCCAGCCCACATGATGATCGGCGGTGAAGGCAAGGGCTTTACCCAAGTGATGCGCGGCTTCGACTATTCCCGGGCTCTCATTGGCCATATGTGCCTCGGCCCGGCCCAGGCCAGCATGGAGGAGACTTGGCCGTATACCCTGGAGCGCGAGGCGTTCGGCCGGCCGATCGCAGAATTCCAGGGCGTTACCTTTCCACTGGCCGAATACGACACGCAGGTTCAAGCGGCGCGCCTGCTCTGCCTGCAGACGCTTTGGCTGCGCGACCAGGGCCTGCCCCACACCAGAGAAGCCGCCATGTGCAAATGGTGGCTGCCGAAGCTCTGCACGGATGCGATCCAGCAATGCCTGCTGACCCACGGCCATCTGGGCTACAGCCAGGATTTACCGCACCAGCAGCGTCTGCGCGATGTCATGGGCCTGCAGATCGGCGACGGCACAGCCCAGGTCTCCAAGATGGTGATCGCGCGGGAAACGGTGGGCCGCGCCGCTGTGCAGTACGCGCGCAAGTAGGGCCGTCAGCCTTCGAAGAAGCGGTTTTCCGGCCGCGGGACACCTAAGTTCTCGCGCAACGTCGTCCCCTCGTATTCGCGGCGGAAGATGCCGCGGCGCTGCAGTTCGGGCACGAGCTTGTCGACGAAATCGTCCAGGCCCGCGGGCAGATACGGGAACATGATGTTGAAGCCGTCGGAACCGCGCTCCATCAGCCAGGCCTCCATCTCGTCGGCGATCTGCGCCGGCGTGCCCACGAGCGAATGCCCCGCGTAGCCGCCGAAGCGCCCGGCAAGCTGGCGCACCGTCAGCCCCTCCTCTGCCGCCAACTTCAGTACGCGCTCGCGGCCCGAGTGGCTGGCGTTGGTCGGCGGCAGGTCCTTCGGCAGCGGCGCATCGGGCTCGAAGCCGCTCGCGTCGCAGCCGAGCGCGATGGAGAGCGAGGCGATGCCGCTGTCGTAGTGCACCAGACTGTCCAGTAGCGCCCGCTTCTCCCGCGCCTCCTGCTCGCTCTCGCCGACTACGACCAGCGCGCCCGGCAGGATCTTCAGATGCTCGGGATTGCGCCCGACAGCCTCCATCCGGCCCTTGATGTCCTCGTAGAGCGCCTGGCCGTCGCGGAGCGTACGGACGGAGGCGAACACCATCTCCGCGGTTTCCGCCGCTAGTTGCTTGCCGGCCTCGGAGGCGCCGGCCTGAACGATCAGCGGCCAGCCCTGCACCGGCCGTGCGATATTCAGAGGCCCGCGCACGCTGAAGTACTCGCCCCGGTGGTTGAGTACGTGCAGCTTCTCGGGATCGAAGAAGATGCCGCTTTCGGCGTCCCGAATGAAGGCGTCGTCCGCCCAGCTGTCCCAGAGCCCGGTCACCACGTCGTAGAACTCCCGCGCGCGGCGGTAACGCTCGCCGTGCTCCATCTGCTCCTCATGCCCGAAATTCCTGGCTGCATCGGGATTGGAGGTGGTGACGATGTTCCACCCCGCCCGGCCCTTGGAGATATGATCGAGCGAGGCGAAGCGGCGGGCGATCAGGTAGGGCGGCTCGAAGGTGGTCGATGCGGTGGCGATCAATCCCAGGTGCTTCGTCACCATGGCGAGCGCGGGGAGCAGCGTGAGCGGGTCGAAGCTGGTGACGGTGGCCGAGCGCTTCAGGGCATCCATGGGCATGTTCAGCACGGCCAAGTGGTCCGCCATGAAGAAGGCGTCGAAGCAGCCTTTTTCCAGCTTCTGAGCATACTCCACCAAATGCTCAAGTGAGAAGTTCGCCTCCGGCGTGCCGCCGGGATAGCGCCAGGCGGCGGTATGAATGGAGACTGGGCGCATGAACGCGCCGAGACGGAGTTGGCGGGCGTGGGCGGCAGGCATGGGCGACCTTCCGGGTCTGGAGGCTCAGTTGAGAGAGACTACACACCCACCGGCTTGGGCGGAACAAGCGCCGGAGTGCAGGCTTCGATGCGCTGGACGCAAAGTCCGCCGGCCCTTGGCCAGGGCCGGGCGGCGAGCTACCCTTGCGACCATCAATCAGGGTGCGGCAGCAAACGCCCAGAAGGAGGACCTCCATGGCGAGCCACGTCGATCTGTCGAATGGCCAGAACTTTGCCCAAGGCTTCCCGAACGACTTTTTCCGGCACCTGCGC
>CAYYSC010000390.1:0-3682 GCA_964474065.1 uncultured Rhodospirillales bacterium
CAAACGGCCGGAGAAGACGGCAGAGGTGATGACCGAAGATGGCCTGTACCGCACCGGCGACGTCATGCGGCGGGACGAAAATGGGTTCTATTATTTTGTTGGCCGGGTGGACGACATGTTCACCTGCAACGGCGAAAACGTCTATCCGGGCGAGGTGGAGAAGGTGCTGGAGAACCACCCGGCCATCGCCCAGGCGGCGCTTCTGCCGGTGCCGGACGATGTGCGCGGCAACATGCCGGTCGCCTTTGTCGTGCCGGCGGGCGCGGTGGACGAAGACGTGGTGAAACAGCACGCCATCGCCAACGCTCCTGCCTACATGCATCCGCGCCGGGTCTGGTTCGTGGACAAACTGCCGCTCGCCAGCACCAACAAGATCGACAAAAAAGCGCTCACGGCAGAGGCGCAGAAGCGCCTCGCCTGAGGCTTGCCGGCGGTGATCTTACTGCGGCCAGCCGTCCAAGACTTTCAGCAGCGCATCCGGTGTTTCGGCGGGAAGCATGTGGCCAGCTTCCGGCACATCGACGCGCTTTCCGTCCGGTAGGCTCGCCTGCAACTCGGCCACGATTGCTGGATCGTAGAACACGCGGTCTTGCAGACCCTGCACCAGCAGTACCGGGCAATCCAGTTTCGACCAGTCGATGTCCCAGTCCGTCTTACCCATCCAGGTCAGCAGGTTGAAGGCGCCTGTGTCTTCCGGCAGCGGTTCGTACTTGGTATCCGGCTTCAGGAATTCGTGACGATGCGCCTGTTGGAAGGGTTCGCCAACCAGGAGTTGGAACAGCAGGTCTTTCATCAGATCCGGACCGCCAACCTTCATGGCGACAAGCGTCGCGTCGTTCATCCAGGCGAGCCGCGGCGTGATGCGGCGTAGGGTATTGATCAGCACCAGGCCCTTCGCGTCAGCGCCCTGCAGGTAGGCTTTCGCCGCATAAAGGCCGCCGATGGACAGGCCCACGAGAACGGCGTTGGGCGGATGAATGTGGTCGAGAAGGGCGCGCAGGTCGCCGATGATGACTTCTTCAGTCAACTCCGTGCCGGGGCTGTAGGGCGAATTCGCCTGGCCTCGAAAATTATAGACAAGTGTTCCGTGCCCTTGCTTCTGCAGCTGTGGCACGATCACCGCGTTCCAGAGACCGACGTCGCCAGTGATAGGATTGACGAAAACATAGGTGTTAGCCCCGTCGCGGGTGGGCGCCGTGTATTCGTAGTAGAGGCTGTTGCCCGGGCTCAGTTCCAGCATGGCCATCTTCTCGTTTCCTTCGTCCTGTCGTTTTCTTCTCATGATCGTCCGGGCTGGTCCGGGGCGAGCGTAAACCTCTGATGAGGCTGTTCCCTGCTGCCAGACTATAGTCGCGCAGCCCGGTCAATACGCATATTCCCGAAAAAGCGGATCGACGCTTCCGCCCCACCGTTCGTGGTAGGCGCGCAGCTTGGCCGCGGCGGGGGATTCGCCGGTCTCCACGATCTGATCGAGCACCTCAAGGAAGCCCGTTTCGTCGTTGCCGCCGCTGTCTCTTCGTGCCCGGGCCTTCAAGCCGTAGCGGGCGATCTTCAGCACTTCGGCACCATGATGCGCGAGCGTCTTGCCGCGGAATGGAGTCATGAGCCCCGTGCGAGGCGCCGCATCGCGCAGATAGTGCATTTCCTCCACCGTCCAGTCCTTGACGAAGTCCCAGGCGGCGTCGAGTGCGGTTTGATCGTACAGAAGGCCAACCCAGAGCGCCGGCAGGGCGCAAAGGCGTTTCCACGGCCCGCCATCCGTACCGCGCAGTTCCAGATAGCGCTTCATGCGCACTTCCGGGAACGCCGTTGTGACGTGGTCGCTCCAGTCTTCCATGGTGGGCAGATCGCCCTTGCGGATGGCATAGCCCTGATCCGTCGCCTCGATCTTGCCTGCCATGAAATCGCGGAAGGATCGGCCTGCCAGGTCGACATAATCCTCGCCGCGGTGGACGAAGTACATCGGCACGTCGAGAATATAATCCGTATAACGTTCGAAGCCGAAGCCATCCTCGAATACGAAATCCAGCATGCCGCAGCGGCCAGGGTCCGTATCTGTCCACACATGGCTGCGGTAAGACATGAAGCCGGTCGGCTTGCCTTCCTTGAAGGGAGAGTTGGCGAAAAGCGCTGTCGCAAGTGGCTGTAGGGCCAGCGACACGCGAAACTTCTTCACCATGTCCGCTTCATTGGCGTAGTCGAGGTTTACCTGCACGGTGCAGGTGCGGAGCATCATATCCAGGCCGAGCGAGCCGACTTTCGGCATGTAGTTGCGCATGATGCGGTAGCGGCCCTTGGGCATCCAGGGAATGTCTTCACGCCGCCATTTCGGATCGAAGCCGATCCCGATCATCCCAAGCCCCAAGCGCTCGCAGACCGCTCGCACTTGGGCGAGATGGGTGTGAACTTCATTGCATGTTTCGTGGATGTTTTCCAGCGGCGCTCCAGACAACTCGAACTGCCCGCCGGGTTCCAGCGTGATCGAGCCGTTCGCGTTATCCGTCAGGGCAATGATCTTACCGCGTTCGGCGACCGGTTCCCAGCCGAACTGTTCGGCAAGGCCCTGTAGCAGAGCGCCGATCCCATCGGGGGCTTCATAAGCTGGACGCGATAAATCCGAAAGCCGGAACACCAGCTTTTCGTGCTCAGTTCCAATCCGCCATTTCTCAGAAGGCTTGCAGCCCTGTTCGAACCAGCCGACCAGTTCCTCTTTCCCACTGACGGGCGCGCCGCCCTCTTGTCCAGCCATGCACGCTGCCTCGAGCGTCCGTTTCTACCAAGTAGCCTTCAACTCGCAGACCGCACGGGCAAATCACCGTCTCCGGCCAACGCTTGCCCGATGGCAAGCCCGGCGATGACGGCGGTTTCTGCCCGCAAGATCCGCGGACCGAGGGTTACGCGTTTAAGAAACGGGACTTCATCGAGTCCGTCAAGCTCAGCCGGCGCAAAGCCGCCTTCCGGTCCGATCATTAATCCCCAAGGGGGCGGCGCGGCTTCCAGATCTTCGCCGAGAATAGCATCGGCCGCGTCCGCCAGCGGCTCCCCCCTGCCGGTTTCATCGCCCCAGAACAGGGTCCGGTCGGCCGGCCAGCCGTCCAGCAATTGTTGGAGGCTCATGACGCCGTCCATGGACGGCACGTGCAGCCGCTCGCATTGTTCCGATGCCTCGATAGCGATTCGCTCCAGCCGGGCCGGATTCAAACGCTCAGCCATGGCATGCTCGGTCGCGATGGGAAAGAATCTGGTCACGCCGAGTTCCGTGCCTTTCTGAACAATCATTTCCAGCGCCTGCCGCTTCGGGACGCCGAAGGCCAGCCACGGGCCGTACACCGGCGGTTGCGGGGCGATTTGACCGAGGACTTTTACGGCAATACGGCGGCGGTCGCTGCCATGCAGCCTCGCGGACCAAAGCCCGTCCCGTCCGTTGAACACCGTCACCTCCGCGTTCAGTGACAGCCGCATGACCCGGAGCAGATAGTGAGTCTGCTCCGGTCCCAGCTGGACGATCGTATCGGGCGTCAATGCCGCGTCGACATGGAGGCGCGGCGTGCGGTGAGATCGGATATGGTCTTGTTCGCTCATCGACCGAATATGGAATGCAATTCGCTGCCGCGCCATGGCTAACCAAATGACACGGCGATCAATCTTTTCGCGAGACCCAAAGAGGGCTACAGATATCCGG
>CAYYSC010000391.1:0-3674 GCA_964474065.1 uncultured Rhodospirillales bacterium
ATATCAAGAAACACCGCGCCGATCCGACCAAGGTGCTGCCGGATCGCGCAGCCGTTACTATGACCGTGCCCTTCATGCGGGCATACTCGCTCCACATCATCAAGACCTGCCACAACCGCGGCGCGTTCGCCATGGGCGGCATGGCGGCCCAGATTCCGGTACGGAACGACGAAGAAGCGAACGAAGCCGCGTTTGCGAAGGTCCGCGCAGACAAGGACCGCGAGGCGACGGACGGCCATGACGGCACCTGGGTGGCGCACCCGGGCCTTGTACCGGTCGCGATGGAAGTGTTCAACGAGCACATGCCGAAAGCGAACCAAGTAGACCGTCAGCGGGACGACGTCCACGTGACGACCGAGGAGCTGGTCGCGCCCTGCGAAGGCCCGAAGAGCATGGACGGCTTGAAGATGAACGTGAATGTCGGCATCGGCTATATCGCCGCCTGGCTCGGCGGGCTCGGCGCAGTGCCGCTGCACAATCTGATGGAGGACGCGGCGACGGCGGAAATCAGCCGGGCCCAGCTTTGGCAATGGCGCAAGCACGGCGTCAAGCTTGACTCGGGCGAGTTGGTGGATGGTGCGCTGATCAAGCAGACCGTGGCCAACGAACTCGCCAGCCTGAAGCAGCAACACGGCGAGGAAGGCTTCGCTAAAGGCAACTACGAAGCCGCCGCAAAGCTGCTCCAGGACATGGTGCTGGCCGACCAGTTGGCAGAATTCCTCACCATCCCCGCCTACGACATGCAGTTCGCTCCGGCGGCGTAGGACCGATACCATTTCATGGCCGAGCCGGTTTCCCTCACCAAGCCAGAGAAGTCCAGCGCGGAGCGTTCGGGCCAGGTCCAGAGCCTGGTGCGGGCGCTGCGCCTGTTACAGGAGGTCGCGGATGCCGGTGACGGCATTACCCTGACGGAAGTGGCCAACCGGGTCGGCCTGCCAGTTTCCTCGGCGCATCGTCTCCTCTCAACCCTGCAGCAGGAAGGATTCGTTCGGTTCGATGCCGAGCGAACGCTCTGGTTCGTCGGGGTCAAGGCCTTTGCGGTCGGCAACGCTTTCCTGCGCGCCCGCGATTTGGTCCAGGTGGCTCGGCCCTATATGCGCGGCCTCATGGAGCAGTGCGACGAGACCGTCAACTTGGCCGTCGAGGACGGCGGCCAAATCATTTACCTTGCCCAGATCGAGTGCCGGCAGATGATGCGGGCCCTGGCCTCCCCGGGCGCACGGGTGCCGATGCACTCCTCCGCCGTTGGCAAGGTGTTGCTGGCCTATATGAGCCCGGCCGTTCGCAATTCGGCGCTCGACCGGCTACGGCTCGAACGGTTCACGGCGAACACGATCACCGGCCGGGAGCGGCTGGAAAAGGGGCTGGGAGAAATCCGTGTGCAAGGTTATGCCTTCGACGATGAGGAGCATGCCGTCGGCCTGCGCTGTGTGGCGGCGCCGATCTTCAACGAAGCGCGGGAGGCAATCGCCGGCATCTCGCTGTCCGGCCCGGCCGCCCGCGTCACGGACAAGCGATTCAATGAACTGGCAGGCTTGGTGCAGCGTACTGCCAAGGTGATTACCCGCGATTTCGGCGGCATACCGCCGGACGCCATACGATAGCCCCGATATCCCGGACCCTTTCATGCAAACGCATTTCACCGAGGCACAGAAGGCCGACCCGGACATCGCGGAATCTGACAAGATTCTTCGTGCCTGCGTGCATTGCGGCTTTTGCACTGCGACCTGCCCCACCTATGTGCTTCTGGGTGACGAGTTGGACAGCCCGCGGGGGCGGATCTACTTGATTAAGGATATGCTGGAAAACGACCGACCGGCGACACCGGAGGTGGTCAAGCATATCGACCGGTGCCTTTCCTGCCTCGCATGCATGACCACATGCCCTTCGGGGGTTCATTATATGCATCTGGTCGATCACGCCCGGAAGCATATCGAGGAAACCTACCGGCGGCCATGGTTCGACCGGGTATTGCGCAGCGTTCTGGCGAAGCTGATCCCCTACCCCGACCGATTCAAGGCGGCGCTGGCGCTGGGGGCGTTAGCGAAACCCCTGGGGCCGTTATTCCCTGCCCGTCTGAAGGCGATGCTGGCGCTCGCTCCACTTCCGGCCGGCCGCTCTCCGCTGGATATGCCGGGGATTCACGGTGCCGAGGGGGAGCGGAAATACCGGGTGGCCTTGCTGCCCGGTTGCGCCCAGCGGGCCATAGCCCCCAACATCAATGAGGCGACCATTCGGCTGCTCGCGCGTCACGGGGCCGAAACTGTCTATCCGGCAAGCGCCAACTGCTGCGGCTCGCTCGTCCACCATATGGGGCGCGAACGCGAGGCCCACGCCCAGGCGAAGGCTATGATCGACGCATGGTGGCCGGAAACAGCCGAAGGCGGCGGCCAGGGGCTGGACGCCATCATCATCAATGCCAGCGGTTGCGGCACCACGGTCAAAGACTACGGCTTCATGTTGCGGAACGATGCCGCCTACGCGGAGAAGGCGGCGTTAATCTCGAAGCTCACCCGTGACGTCTCGGAGTTCATGGCGGAAATCGGCTTGTCCCCGCCTGCGATAGCTGGCGGCCAGCGGGTAACCTACCACGCCGCCTGCTCTCTCCAGCATGGGCAACGCGTGCGGCAGCAGCCGAAAAAGCTGTTGGCGGATGCCGGTTTCGCGGTCAGCGAGCCGGCGGAAGGCCATTTGTGCTGCGGATCTGCGGGAACCTATAATCTGCTGCAGCCGGAGATCGCGACGCGCTTGCGCGACCGGAAACTCGCCAATATCGCCCGGACAACCCCGGAAATCGTCGCGACGGGCAATATCGGTTGCATAACCCAGTTGGACAGCACGTCGCCGGTGCCCGTTGTTCACACCGTGGAACTGCTGGACTGGGCAACAGGCGGACCCAAACCAAAGGCCATCCGGTAGCCGGATCGCCTTTGCGAACGGCGTCCAGGTCCGGCGACACCCGGGTGGCCGGCTCGATTCAGGCCGTTACTCGAGCCGGACTTCCCTCACATTCAACGCATCGTAAAGAATTCGTCAGAACTGCGGTACATGCGTATAATTATACTTCTCCGAAGGGTTGACAGTTCTATTTTTTGCTTGCCCTGGCAACGTTGAATTTTATGGCGAAACTATTTTCCGGACGTAGAAAACATTGACATCCCGCGGCCCCAGCGCCATCTTAGTCCAGTCCCTCCACGGACCTCTCTCTGCGTTGTCGGCCTCTGGAACTTCCCTGAGCGTCTACTCAGTGAAGTTCTGTTGAGGCTAACAGATGACCGGTTGCAGACCGGTCGGATTGAAAATTGAGGAGAGGTCTGAATGACCACCGGCAAAGTAAAATGGTTCGACCCTGTTAAAGGCTTTGGCTTCATCGAGCCGAGCGATGGCTCGAAAGACGCGTTTGTACATATTTCCGCCGTCGAGCGTGCGGGGCTACGGACGCTGAGCGAAGGCCAGCAGGTCGAGTTCGAACTTATCCCCGACAAACGGCAGCGGCTGTCTGCCGACAATCTGCGCGTCGTCGACTAGACGCGTCAGAGCTACCTCGCCGGCTTTTGCCGGCGGGGCCTTATTCTCCACAACTACGGAGCGCCGACATGAAAGCAGCGACGACAGGCGATAACGTACGCGTGCACTATCGCGGCACCCTCAATGACGGTACTGAATTCGACAGT
>CAYYSC010000392.1:0-3672 GCA_964474065.1 uncultured Rhodospirillales bacterium
GGCCGCCAAGGCGGGCCTGCCCGTGGGCATCCACGCCTTCGGCTATGGTGGTGCCCCTGTCTCCGGTGGCGGCTGGCCCTCCTACTACCTGGAGGAGATGATCGGGCATGCCCAGGCACAGCAGGCGCTTCTGATGAGCCTCGTCATGGAAGGCGTGTTCGAGCGCTGCCCCGACCTGAAAATCGTGCTGGTCGAGGCGGGCTTTGCTTGGCTGCCTTCCCTCTGCTGGCGCATGGACAAGCTTTGGGAGCGGATGCGGGATGAAGTTCCGCACGTGAAGCGGCCACCGTCCGAGTACGTGCGGGAGCAGGTCTGGCTAACCACTCAACCAATGGAAGAGCCGGAGGTGAAGCCGCACCTGCTCGATATCGGCGAGTGGATCGGGTGGGACCGGCTGCTGTTCGCGACGGACTACCCGCACTGGGACTTCGACCACCCGGACCATGTTTTGCCGGTCCGGGTTACGGAAGAGCAGAAAACCGGCTTCTTCCTTCAAAACGCGCTGGATCTCTACCAGCCGCAGCCCGTTTGAACTGAGACCTTGTTCATGGCTGAGCCCGCCCGCCAGCGGACCAAGCACGTCGTGGCGACGGTGGCCGAGATGCCACCGGGCAGCCGCAAGCTGGTCACGATCGGCACACGCGAAATCGCGCTTTTCAACATCGACGGCGAATTCTTCGCGGTGCTCGACCGCTGCCCGCACATGGGCGGAAGCCTGTGCAAGGGGCGGCTGGTCGGGCTGATTCAGTCCAGCACGCCCGGCGAATACTCGTATTCCCGCCCGCAGCAGATCGTGCGCTGCCCCTGGCACGGCTGGGAATTCGACTTGCGCACCGGACAGAGTCAGGTCGACCCGACCTCGATCCGTGTGCGCCCCTATCCTGTAGAAGTGGCGAGCGGCGCCGAAGTGCGGGAAGGCCCCTATAAGGCGGAGGTCTTCGATGTTTCTGTCGAAGACGAATACGTCGTCATCGAGTTGTAAGTCGAATGTCGGATGCGGCGGACAAGGGCAGAACGCTGCTTGCCCGGATTTTCGGTGAAGATTATGTCGCTGCCCGCGCCGGGCGGGAGACGGAGTTTACGGCTGCCTACAACCGCCTCGCGGAAGAAGCGGGCTATGGCTTGGTTTGGAGCCGGCCGGGTCTGGACCTCAAGACTCGCTCGCTGCTGACCATTGCCAGCCTGACCTCGCTTGGTCGCGGCAACGAGTTGCGGGTTCATGTGCTGGCTGCGGTCAATAATGGCGCGACCGTCGAGGAAATCCGCGAGGCGATTCTGCATACCGCGATCTACGCAGGGTTTCCCGCTGCTCGCGACGCCACACAGATCGCCCAGCAGGTGCTGCAGGAACTGGGCAAGCTGCCTGCTCAAGAATCCTCAGGCCCATGATCGCCGCTACAAGGGCCGGCGTCCACGGAAAGCGGCGGTGAGAGTGCCCTCGTCCATATAATCGAGCTGGCCGCCGACCGGGACGCCATGCCCAAGCCGGGTGATCCGCACATCGCAGTGTGCCAAGGTGTCAGCCAGATAGTGCGCGGTTGTCTGCCCATCCACCGTCGCGCCGAGCGCCAGCACCACCTCCGTCACTTCCAGCGCCGCCGCGCGTTCCAGCAGCAACGGCACGCCCAAGTCTTCCGGGCCGGTACCGTCCAGCGCGGATAACGTACCGCCGAGCACGTGATAACGGCCGGAATAAGCCCGGCTTCGCTCCAGCGCCCAGACATCGGCCACGCTTTCAACCACGCAGATGGAGGAAGAATCACGCCGGCGGTCAGCGCAGATCGAGCAGGGATCCATCACATCCAAATTCCGGCACCGGCTGCAATGCCGCACCGATGCTTCTACTGCCGATAGCGCGCGCAACAGAGGCTGGAACACCGACTCACGCCGCTGGAGGAGGTAGAGCACAATCCGCCGGCCTGAACGTGGGCCGAGTCCGGGAAGCCGCGCAATCTGGCGGATCAACTGCTCGATCGGTGTTTCCGCCACCAGCGGTTCCCTGAGGGCCCGCCGCTCAGAACGGCAGCTTCATGCCGGGCGGCAACGGCAGGCCCTGCGTTAGCTCCGCCATTTTTTCCTGGCTGGCGGTCTCGACTTTCGCTCGAGCGTCATTGACCGCAGCAACGACCAGATCCTCCAGAACGCCGATGTCATCCCTGTCGACGATGGCCGGATCGAGCTTCAGCGAGCGCATTTCACCCTTACCATTCAGCACGGCCTTGACCATACCGCCACCAGCTTGGCCTTCAATCTCCAAGTCACGCAGTTCTTCTTGAATCTCGCCCATGCGGGCCTGCAGATTCTGTGCCTGTTTCATAATGTTGCCGAGATTTTTCATCAGTCTTCATCCCTGTCATCGAAATCGTCGCCGTCAAGTTCGTCATCGGCGGGCGGCGGTACGCTTGCAGTCCAGTCATCCGGCGCCGCCTCGATGGCGTGACGGCGGATTTCGCCGACCTTGGCGCCTGGAAAAGTCTCCATGGCTGCCTGCACCAACGGATGAGCCATCACGGCTTCCCGTGTCGCAGCTTCCTCCGCTGCAGCCTCCTCGGCCAGCGTAGGATGGTCGGATGAACCAACGAGGCTGACGCTCCACTCGCCATCGTAAAGGCGATGCAGCAGCGTTCGCAGCGCCGCGAGCAGGTCGGGGTCGGCACCCGGTTCCAATGCCAGTTCGACCGTACCGGTTTCAAACCGAACCGGCCGGACCTGGGTCCGTAACCGGGCGGTCAGCAGAGGCTCAACCCGCCGCTGCTCCAGCATGGTCACCAAAGCCCGGAAACTATCCGGCGCCGGCAGGCATTCCAGCGGCGCTTCGGCAGATGGGAATTCCTCTAAGGGCGGCACGGCGTCGTACGCCACTTCCGCCTCGCTAACCGGTTCTGCTGGCGGGACCTCAACCGGCGGCATCGGTGGCGGTTCGGGCGGTCGGAAATCGGCTGCCGGAACCGGCATCGCGCCGACGGCTTGCGGCTCCGCCGGAGCAGACGGGGTTCGCCCAATTGGCGGTGCGGCCGCGCCCCCTTCCTGGAGCTGCTTCACCAACTCGGCAGGGCTGGGCAGGTTGGCGGCATAGGCCGTCCGGATGAGCACCATTTCCAGCGCCAGCCGCGGCGAAGGCGCCTGATTGAGCTCCCCGATCCCCTTAAGCAGCAATTGCCACAAGCGGGCCAGCACGGGCAATGTCAGCGGCTCCGCCATGGCTGCACCGCGGGCGCGCTCAGCCTCCGGCATCAGCGCATCCGTGGCGGCTCCCGGCTCGATCTTCAGGCGTGTCAGCCAATGCGTCAGTTCCAGCAGATCATTCAAGATTACCGCCGGATCAGCGCCAGCGGCATGCATGTGACCGGTCACCGCCAGCGCGCCCTGCACGTCGCCCTCCAGCAACGCTTCGGCTAGGTCGAACACGACGCCCCGGTCCGCCAGCCCCAGCATGTCTCGGATCTGCGCCTCACCGACCGTGCCGTCACTAAGGGCGATTGCCTGATCCATGAGCGAAAGCCCGTCTCGCACCGAGCCGTCTGCAGCCCGAGCTAGCAGAGAGAGCGCGGCCGGTTCGACGCTGACTTGCTCCAGTGACGCAATCCGGCCGAAATGTTCCGCCAGGTCCGCCGAATCCACCCGGCGCAGGTCGAAACGCTGGCAGCGCGAGAGAACGGTCACGGGTACCTT
>CAYYSC010000393.1:0-3661 GCA_964474065.1 uncultured Rhodospirillales bacterium
CCTGTTTGCCAATATCGGGGACTTGCGGGTTCCGCCTGGCGTTTTCGAAGGGCTGGAGCGGATTTGGGGCCTGTTCCTACTGGCCTTCGTCATCGACCTGCTGTTCCGGTACCGCGTCCCCGTGACAAACCGGGTACAGGGAAGCGGGGAAGAGCCGAAGCTGATCCGTCGCTTTCTGGCGCGAATCTGGCTGCCGGTAGCAATTGTCTATGCTGTCAGCGCGTATCTGATCTGGGCTCTGGAAGTGCAACATGCATTCCAGCTGCTCTTTCAGGGTGGGCTCATGACCCTCGCCATCCTTTTCATTGTGCAGCCGGTGGCGCACGGGTGCATGTGGTTGCTGGCACAATGCCAGGAAGCGGAGCTGACCGGGTTCGCGGCGCTCCTCCAAGAGCGCTTTGAGCGCTATGCTTCGACTATCCGGTTCATCAGCACCGTCGCAGTCTATGCGCTGGCGATCATCGCGATCGCCTGGGCGTGGAATCTGTCGCCGATCGCCTATCTCGGAGAAATCTTCAGCGGGGCGACGGTTGAACTGATCACAGAACTGCTGCTGATTGCCCTGATCGCCTGGATCCTTTGGGAAGCGTTCGACTTTGCCCTGACTTATTGGCTGACGGCTGAAGCGGACGAAATCGGCACCGTTGAGCATCGCAGCGCACGGGTCCGAACGCTGGTGCCCCTGGTCCGCACGATCATGATCGTGGTGTTGTTGATGGTACTGCTGGCGAGCGTCTTGAGCAGCTTCGGCCTCGATATCGGGCCGCTTCTCGCGACTGCCGGTGTCCTTGGCATTGCCATCGGCTTTGGCGCGCAGAAGCTGGTCCAAGACGTGATTACGGGGCTTTTCATTCTCTTTCAGGACACGATCAGCGTCGGCGACATCGTTGACGTCGGCGGGCACAGCGGTGTGGTTGAGCGGATTACCGTGCGCACCCTGGAACTCCGCGACCTTTCCGGCGCACTGCACACCATCCCTTTCAGTGCGGTGAGCACCGTCAAGAACATGTCGCGCAATTTCGCCTATGCACTCATGGACATCGGTATTGCGTATAAAGAAAACGCGGAGGCTGTTATGGAAGTGATCAAGCAGGTCGGCGCGGAATTCGAGTGCGACGCCGCTCACGGTGAGCATCTTCTCAGTTCTCTGGATATGTGGGGCGTCAACGACTTGGCCGAGAGTTCCGTGATTATCCGCTGCCGTTTCAAGGTTCTGCCAAATACGCAATGGGCGGTGCGCCGCGCCTTTTTGAGCAGGGTCAAGCAACGCTTCGACGAGCTTGGGATCGAGATTCCATTTCCGCAGCGCACGGTCCATTGGCGCGATGGGACCGGGCCAACGGTCCCGGCCAATGCCTCGGCAGGGATGTCCGAAGACAGAAGCGTGGGAGAGGATCAACAAAACTTAGATTCCGCCAGAGTAGAAGTGCACGCTCCGGCGGCGAAAAGGACCACCTAGCAATGGCCCGCCTGCCCCGCAGTTTTCTTCAGCCGACCCGGAAAACCCTGCAGGCGCGCCTCCGTTTTCTCGCCGGCGAGCATCAAACACGGCGCGCCGACGCTGCCGTCAAGCGGGTGCTCGACCTGTTGAGCGACGAAAATTTGGCGCTGGAAGCCTCCAAGGCTAAGACGGCCAGCCACCTTGTGTTTGATTGCGGGATCCTGGAGCAGGTCTGGGAAGATCCCCGCATTTTTAACCGCCGAAACCAACTGGCCAAGCAAGGGGTTGTGGTAGAACGAGAAATCGTCGTGACGACCTACGCCGGCTGCGAGTTCAGCCGGGAGCAGTTGGTCGTCAAATTTTAGCCGTATGCGGGGTTCAGTCCCCAAGGGCAGTCTGTATAGTGCGTGCCCCAACGTTAGCGGCGTCAACCGGAATGGATGAAAGATGGCACGCGGTTTTCGCGAAACCCGCCGGCGCGACAGGGCTCAACGCCGGCTCGCGGTATTGAAATGGATGTTTTTGATCTTCGGTCTACTGGCGCTTGGCTGGATTGCCTACGCTGCCGGCACCGAACTGGCGCGGGGCCAGGTGCGGACCCTCGAAGACAAGGTGGAAACGCTGGAGGCGGACTTGGCCGCCATCACCTCGCGCGCAGCGACGCTGCAGACGGACTATGACGAGGCCTTGGCCCGGGAAGAGACGCTGGCGGAACAGGTCCCGACCGGCAAGGCCCGGGAAATCTTTGCTGTTATCCGGGAACAGCTTGAAGCCGGGGTCGACGAAGACCGCTTGATGTTCCTGGTTCGCTCGGCCGGGGAAGGCGTGCGCTGCCGGAACGAACCGGAACAGAAGCGGTTCATCGTTCAGACCGGCGTCACGCAGGGCGAGAATGATTGGGTCGCTTTTGCCAGGGGAGCCATCGTCGTTCGCGCTACCGGGGAAGCCGCACGCAACCAAGCCGGTGCCCCGCATGCCTGGTTCGATCAATCCAAGCCGGTGACCGCCACATTCACGGAGTTAAACGGAACAAAGACCGAGGTGTCCGGGGTCCTGCCGCTACACCACTCCGTCGAACTGGCAGGTGAAGAGTACCGTTTCGTCCTCACGCCCGCTCCGACCCGCGGGTTTGTCCAGGTCACCGGCGACCGCTGCCAGCTTCCGTCGGCAGGCTGACCGTCATGGCGCGATCAGGATAGCAGCCTATCCGGATTCAATCGCACGATGCCAAAACTTCACCGAGGACCGCCGCCGCCGCCAGGACGTCCTGGCGGCTGACGTCCAGATGGGTCACCGCCCGCAGGGTGTGCGGCCCCATCGCCCCGATTTCGACGCCCTCCTTTGCCAAGGCCGTGGAGACGCCAGCGGCATCCAAGCCAGGAAGGTCGAAATAGACGATGTTCGATTGCACGCTGTTCAAGTCGATGGAGACAGCGGGAAAAACGGCGACCGCTTCAGCGAATGCGCGCGCGTTCGCCTGATCCTCAGTCAGCCGCGCGACATGGTGATCCAGCGCATACAGCCCTGCGGCTGCCAGGATGCCCGCTTGCCGCATCGCCCCGCCGATACGCTGCTTCCAGCGCCAGGCCTCGGCGATAAAGCTGTTGCTGCCCGTCAGGACCGCGCCTACCGGGCAACCCAGCCCCTTCGAAAGGTCGATCCAGATGGAATCGGACAGCCGGCCGAACGCCGCCGGCTCGCATCCAAGCGCCGTCGTGGCGTTGAGCAACCGTGCTCCGTCCATGTGCACGGTGAGCCCGGCTTCCCGGGCCACCTCGACCACCTCCTCCGCCTGGGCGAGCGGCCAGACCGTGCCACCCGCCAGGTTCGCCGTCTGCTCCAGCGCGACAACGCGGGTGCGCGGAAAATAGCGCGAGTCCGGCCTGATGGCGGCGCGCACCTGCTCCGCCGTGAACCGGCCGCGGTCGCCGTCCAGACTGGTGATCAGCGCTCCGGCCAACGCGCTTGGTCCGCCGCCCTCGAAGTTCGTAATGTGGGCAGTCTTGTCGCAAAGGATCTCGTCGCCCGGCCGGCAATGAACCCACAACGAGATTTCGTTGGCCATGGTGCCGGACGGCAGGAATACCGCCGCTTCCTGCCCAAGCAGATGAGCCAGGACGAGATCGACGCGGCCGTCTCGGAAAGCGTCGCCCAACTCGGCGCCGGCTCGCTGAAGGAGATGGGCAAGGTCATGGCCGACCTGCGCAGCCGCTACGCCGG
>CAYYSC010000394.1:0-3648 GCA_964474065.1 uncultured Rhodospirillales bacterium
GCTGAAGGTGCGCTCCACCCGGCATGGGCCGGTCATTTCTGATGGCCGGGACCAGTCAAGGCCGAGCGAGCCGCCGCTGGAAGACGGTAATGTGCTCGCGCTGGCTCACACGGGGCTGATGCGCGGGGAGAATACGGCCGAAGCAATCTTGCGGGCTGGCGATGCCGGGGCGGCGGATGAATTCCTTGCCGCTTTGGACGGCGTGGTGGCGCCACAACAAAACATCGCCTTCGCCGATACGGACGGGCGGTTCGGTTTCTACTCGCCTGCGCTCATTCCCATCCGCAAGCAACCGCCAGGGCTGCTGCCGGTTCCCGGCTGGGACGGCTCCCACGACTGGGAGGGGTTCATCCCTTATGATGAGTTACCGCGCACGATCGACCCTGCTTCCGGCGAACTGGTCAACGCCAACAATCGGCCTGTTGGATTCGATTATCCCTATTACCTCGGCACGGCCTTCACGGCGCCGATGCGCGCGGAGGCGATCGCTCAGGCGCTTGACAAGATCCAGCCCACCACCATCGAAAGCTCTGCGGGGGTACAGATGGATGGAACATCTCTCGCAGCCTTGCGTCTTTTGGAGAGTGCCGGCACGGCTCCGGCGGAGGAAGCATTGCCGGCCGATCTGGCGCGGGCAATGGGCGAGTGGGATGGGCAGATGCTTCCCGGGCGGCCGGAGCCGCTGGTTTTCCACGCTTGGCTGCGGGAACTGACCCGGGTCGTCTATGCGGATGAACTGGGCCCTGTCTTCGAAGTGTTGGGCACGGGGAATATCGAGCGGCTGCTGCATGCCTTCGCAAAAGCGCCGCATTGGTGCGACGACCGGACGACGGATGCAGTGGAAAATTGCAGCGCTGCGGCTGCCCAAGGGTTCGGGGACGCCTATGCGTTGTTGACGGAGCGCTTTGGCGACAACTGGCGGGAATGGCGGTGGGGCGAGGCACACCACGCCCGCTTTCGCCACCGCCCGATGGGCAGGATCCCGGTGCTGGCGGCTTTGTTCAACCGGTCCATTCCCCATGGCGGCAGCCGCTATGCGCCGAACGCGGGCGTCGTCAGCTACGACGAGGATTCGCTATTTGCCCAAGTGCACGGGGCGACCCTGCGCGCGGTCTACGATTTGGCAGATCTGGACAACTCTCGTTTCATGCTGCCGCTCGGACAATCTGGTAACGTGTATTCGCAGCACTATGACGACCTGCTACCACTGTGGGCGGAAGGAGAAATGATCGGCATCGGCCCCCTCGACGGGCCGGTAGAACATGTCCTGCACTTGCGGCCCGCCGAATAACCCAATAACCGGTCCGTTTCTCAGAGCCCTAGAACCCGCTTGGCTATCACGTTCTTTTGCACCTCGTTCGAGCCACCGGCGATGGAACGGGCGCGGTATTCGAAATAGTCCGGCGCCATCTTGAACAGATAGTCCGGGCCCACCGGTTCCTCGTTCCAGCCGAAGCGGATGGCGTTCTGGTTATAGGGCATGGCGGCATAGCCTCCTGCCTCCATGCAGGCTTCGCTGATCGACTTGCGGATCTCCGCCATGCCGAGCTTCAGGCCCGCCGCCGCTTCCGGTTTGATCTCCTTGTCGGCGGAAGCCCCCGCCAGCGCGCGCAGCGACGTGAACTGCAGCGTGGTGACTTGCATCTCCAGGTCGGCGATTTTCTTGCGGAAGGCCGGATCTTCGGCCAAGGCGCCGCCATCCGCCTGCTGGTCGAGCGCGATCTTCTTGAGGAGATCCAGCATCATGCGCGCGCCGGCAACACCCGCGCCGTTGGAGCGCTCGTGGCCGAGCAGGTATTTGGCAATAGCCCAGCCCTGGCCTTCCTCGCCGACGCGGTTGGCCTGCGGCACCCTCACGTCCATGAAGAATTCCTGGTTGAACTTGTGCCGCCCGTCCAGCTTGATCAGCGGCCGTACCTCGACGCCCGGGCTGGTCATGTCGATTAACAGGCAGGTGATGCCGTCCTGCTTCTTCGCTTCTTTCGACGTGCGGACCAGGGCGAACATCCAGTCGGCGATATGACCCTGGGTCGTCCAAATCTTGGAGCCGTTGACGATGTAGTCGTCCCCGTCCTTCACCGCGCTCGTTGACAACGCCGCCAAGTCAGAGCCCGCGCCCGGCTCTGAATAGCCCTGGCACCAGATCGTTTCGCCGGAAAGGATGCCCGCCAGGTGCTGTTTCCTCTGCTGCTCAGTGCCGTAGCGCAACAGCACCGGCCCGACCATGCGCGTGCCGAACGGCACGATTTCCGGGCAGGCGGAGACAGCCATCTCCTCCTCGAAGATGTATTTCTGCGCGACCGTCCAGCCGGGGCCGCCGTGCTCCTGCGGCCAGTTGGTCGCGAGCCAGCCCTGTTTGCCCAGGATCATCATCCAGCGGCGGTAGTCGTCCTTATTGAGTTCCAGGCCCTGGGAAACTTTGTTGCGCAGGTCGTCCGGCAGGTTGTCCCGGATAAAGGCGCGGACCTCGTCCCGGAAGGCGAGTTCTTCGGGGGAGAAGCTGGCATCCATGGCGCGCATTCATCAGCGCTGGTGGAGCGTTTCCAACCAGTATGGCGGAGGGGAGGGGGGTGATCAAGCGCTGGTTTGGCAACCGACCCAGGTGCGCAAGCGCAGGATAGCCCAAGCGCATTATTCCTTCCATTTTCGCCGGGGTTTGGTTTCGGCCAGTCCCTCCAGCCAGCGGAGCACGTGGAGGACGACCAAGCCGATCAGCGTTGCCACGACAGCAAAGGCATAGAGACCCATCCCTGCAACCAGCCCGACCGAGCCCGCCAGCCACATCCCCGCGCCTGTCGTGAGGCCCCGCGCCCGCTCACCCGAGCGGATGATCGTTCCGGCTGCGAGAAAGGCGACCCCCGCGGTAATCGCTTCCAATGCGCGGGCCGGATCGATTTGCGCAACGCCCTTATCCAGTTCTTCCGCCCAGTAGAGCAGTTCCAAAGCGCCAACGGTGAAGGTGGCGGCAGCAAGGCTGACCAGCATGTGCGTGCGCAATCCGGCGGCCCGTCCACGAACCTCCCGTTCCAGGCCAAGAATCCCGGCGAGCAAAGCCGCCAGGCCGAGCCGCAACGCGATCTCTCCCAATGGGATGGCAGTGCGGCCGATCTCCTGTGTGATCAGCATTCCGATGTCTTCGAACATCGTTGTTGGTCCTTTCCAGCCCGCCCGGGCCTTGTATGGACGTAAGCATCGCCTGCGCGCCAACAAGCTTGGCCATCGCCGGCAAAGGCTGGCAAGCTTGCGGCCACCGGCGAAACACAAGGCATTTGAGGCGAAAGGAAACACTCGATGCATGTCCCATCCGGATCCGGACTGAAAGACAAGGTTGCGATCGTTGTTGGCGGCGGCGCGCGGGGCGACGGGATCGGCAATGGCCGCGCCACGGCGCTGCTGCTCGCGGCGGAGGGAGCCAGGATCATGGTCGTGGACCGCGACGAGGGGCTCGCCCATCGGACGGCAGAGATGATCCGCGAGAACGGCGGCATCGCCGAACCGCATGGCGCCGACGTCACCCAAGCTTCCGAGTGCGACGACATGGTGCAGAAGGCAGTGCGACTCTGGGGCCGGGTCGATTGCCTGGACAACAATGTCGGCATTTCCTCCCGCCACAACGTGGTCGACGAGACCGAGGAGGAGTGGGAGGAC
>CAYYSC010000395.1:0-3329 GCA_964474065.1 uncultured Rhodospirillales bacterium
TAACCGCAAGATTCACCGCGCCTATAATCGCGTGCGCGAGGGAAACTTCGCGCTCGACGGCCTCCTTGGCTTCGATCTGCAAGGCAAGACCGTGGGTGTTGTTGGAACCGGAATGATAGGCCGAGTGGTCGTCCAAATCCTGAAAGGCTTTGGCTGCCGTCTCCTGGCACATGACCTGCATCCGGCTGCAGAATGCGAGGCGATGGGTGTCGAGTACGTTTCGGTGGAGGAGGTTTTCACAGCAAGCGACGTGGTCAGTCTGCACTGCCCCCTGACCCCTGATACCTATCATCTGGTGGATGCAGGATTGCTGGCGCTGGCCAAAAAGGGGCTGATGCTGATCAATACTGGGCGCGGCGCCTTGATCGATACCCCCGCTGTCATTGAAGCACTGAAAACCGGGAGGCTCGGCAGCCTGGGCATCGACGTCTACGAGGAGGAGGGAGATCTCTTTTTCGAGGACCTGTCGAACGCCGTGCTGCGGGACGATGTATTTGCACGTCTTCTCACCTTTCCGAACGTGCTGATCACGGGTCACCAAGCTTTCTTCACCCACGAGGCGCTGTCGGGCATCGCTGCGGCTACGATCGCCAACGTCAGCGAATTTGAGAAGACCGGCGCGGCGATCCACGAGGTCTCGGTCGAGCGGTTGGCCTGAGGGTCGACGGCGGTTGCCATGCAGGCGCTGTTTGCTCTCGCTCCGATCATCCTGATCCTCGTTCTCATGATTGGGATGCGGTGGTCAGCCGCCGCGGCCGGCGTGGCCGGACTGGCGGCTACGCTCGCCATTGCGCTGGGGCCGTTCGAATATGGCACAACCATGCTGCCCGAACTCGGCCCGGCGCCCGCGGTCGCAGGGGTGTTTGCCGAGGCTCTGTTCATCGCAGCGACCATCCTGTGGATCGTTTTTCCGGCGCTTTGCATTTATGAGTTGCAACTTCGCTCGGGAGCATTCGATCTGCTGAGGGAAGCGGTAGGGCGGTTGTCGGGAGACCGGCGCATTCTAGCACTGTTGATTGCTTGGTTCTTCGCGCTCTTCCTCGAGGGGGCCGCCGGATTCGGAACACCCATCGCTCTCGCCGCCCCGATCCTCGTAGGGCTTGGGTTCGCCCCGGTTCCGGCGCTGACCCTTGTTCTGATCGGACACGCAGCCGGCGTCTCCTTTGGCGCGATCGGCACCCCCGTTCTCCCGCAGATGGCAGCAACGGGCTTCACGGCCCTTCAGCTTTCCAGCGCTACCGGCCTGTTACACGGTGCACTTGGCTGGATCTTGCTCGTCTTTGTGGTCGTGCTCGCGGGCAACACGACCAGCGGGGACCGCCGCGCAAAGCCGTGGCTTTGGGCTGGAGGAGCAGCCGTGCTGTTCCTATTGCCATTCATGGCGTTCGCGTTCCTCGTTGGGCCAGAACTTCCGACGATTGGCGGCGCGCTTGTTGGCAGCGCTGTCTTTGTCGCACTGCTGCGGCGTTGGGGACCGAAGCGTGTTGACGCTGATACGCCGCCGGGTGCTGCCAGGTTGGTGCAAGCCGCGCTGCCCTATCTGGCGCTGCTGACGCTTATCCTGTCCACGCGGCTCCTGCCGCCGCTGCAGGACGCGCTGCGAGACATAGAATTGTCCTGGGTCCTGCCGGGCGGCTTCGCCGGCAGCGTTCAACCGCTCTATCACCCGGGCACCATGCTCGTTCTGGGCTTCGTTGCCGGCGGTCTGATGCAGAAAATCGGCCCGGTCGAGTTGGTGGATGCGGCTTGGCGTGCCGCGCGGCGCCTGCCGAAGGTGATCGTTGCACTTGGGGCGATGCTGGCGCTCTCCCGCCTGATGGTCCATGCAGGCATGATCGGGGTCCTGGCGGAAGCCGCCGCTAACCTCTTCGGCGGGGCTTGGCCATGGTTTGCTCCCCTGGTAGGCGTGCTTGGCACCTTCGTGACCGGATCCGCCACCGCATCAAACGTTCTTCTCACGGACTTCCAGTCAGCCACCGCGGAACGACTTGGCCTGCCCGGGCTCTGGCTTGCTGGCGCGCAGAACTTCGGCGCGGCTGTGGGCAACATCGTTTGCCCGCACAACGTCGTGGCCGGAGCAGCTACCGTGGGCCTGATCGGACGGGAAGGAGAAATCCTTCGGAGAACGGCACTGGCCTGCGCGGCTTACGCGTTGGCTGGCGGGGCGTTGGTGGCACTGTTGGTGTGAGGTCCACTGCACTTGGCCTTTTCGGCCCGGTACCTACCCCGGCGGCGCGACCGACAGGCGACCGGTGACGCCGAACTTGTCGATCAGGCTTTCCACGTAACCGTTCGCCTTCATCTCCTCGATGAAGTCGTAAAGCATCTTGAAACCGGCATCGCGGCCCTTCTTGGTGCAGGAGGCTTGCTGCACGGCAGTGAACTTGTCCGGCAGCATCCGGGCGCCCGGCATTTTCTGGACGTCGTCGATCAACTTCGGGCGCAAACCGGCAAGAGCGTCCATTTTCTGGTTCCGGAAGAGCTCGAAAGAGGCGTCCAGCCCCTTGGCCCGGTGCAGTTCCGCGTTCTTAATGTTCCGCTCCAGCCAGAGGTCGTACGCAGCGCGAGCAGACACGGCGATTTTGACGCCCGGCGCATCAACTTCCGCGCAGGACTGAAAGGGCGAGCCTTCGGGCACCATGTACGTCGCCTCGATCTCCACATAGGCAGGGGTGAAGTCGACATAGGTGGCGCGCTGCGGCTCGGCACCGACGAACCCGACGTCCCAGATGTCTTCCGCCGAGGCGTCGGCTAATTCGCCCGGGGTTGCGTAGGGAAAATATTGGACCGGTACGCCAAGCCGTTCGGCGAAGGCGGCAGCCATGCTAGGCGCGACACCTTCCGGGTCGCCGGAAGCCGTCTTGCCGGTGACGAGCAGGAAGTTGCCCATGTTGATGGCGGCTCGCAGCGTGCCGGTCGGGGCCATTTCGGCGGCAAGGGGATGGGGCATCGGTCAACGTTTCCTGTGAATCTGCGGAAAGAATTTCTATCTCATTAAGCCCATTCAACGCCTACGCGGCAAGTGGAGGACGGCGCTGCACGGGCGGATAGAGTTCATCAAGCGGCCGCGAGATGCCATCCGGCCCTACGATCCTGCAATGCTCCCGGCGAAGCTGGCGCGGCTCTGGCACGCCACATGAGTGCGCAATGACCTCCAGTTCGTGGTGCATGTGCTCTGCGTACGCAGCGACCCGCTCGGCCTTGTCGACCGGATCGAGCCCCTTCTGCAAGCGCGGATTGTGGGTGGTGACACCGGTCGGACATGTGTTCTTGTTGCACTGCAACGCCTGGATGCACCCTAGCGCGAACATATAACCGCGAGCCGAATT
>CAYYSC010000395.1:3339-3644 GCA_964474065.1 uncultured Rhodospirillales bacterium
AGTCCGCCCCCGCGCAGAGGGCCCATGCAGCCTTCGCCGGCGTGATCAGCTTGCCGCTGGCGACCACCTTGATCCGCTCCCGCAGCCCATGTTCGATCAGCTTGTCCACGATGACCGGAAGGCTCTCTTTAATCGGGATGCCAACATAGTCCATCAGGCTTTGCGGTGATGCCCCCGTCCCGCCGTCGCCGCTGTCGAGCGTGATGAAATCCGGCGCGCTCTCGATGCCGCGGCGGGTGATTTCCATGAACAGACCATCCAGCCAACTGAATGTGCTGACGACTGCCTTGAACCCAACCGGTTTC
>CAYYSC010000396.1:0-3637 GCA_964474065.1 uncultured Rhodospirillales bacterium
GACAAGCCCGGACCTGGAACACGTTTCGCTGCTGCAGGGCACCAAGGCCTATGGCGTTCACGTGGAGCCGATCCGGGTTCCTGCGAAAGAACACTGGCCGCGTCACAACCACGAAAATTTTTATTGGCTGCAGGAAGACCTGCTGCGGGAGCGCCAGCCTTTGGGCCGCGGCTGGACTTTCAGCATCTGGCGGCCGCAGGCCCTGTTCGGCAATGCCTTCGGCAGTCCGATGAACATCCTCGGGGCGCTGGGCGTTTACGCGGTGCTTCGGCGTGAGCGGGGTTTGCCGTTGACTTTTCCGGGCGGCGGGGAACTGGTAACCGCGGCGACCGACACGCGCCTGTTGGCGGAGGCAATCTGCTGGGGCGGCACGGCCGAAGCGGCCGGAAACGAGACGTTCAACATCATCAATGGGGATGTGCTGGTGTGGCCGCATATCTTCCGCTGCATTGCCGACGTATTCGCCATGCCGATGGGCGAGCCGGAGCCGCAACGCCTGGAGGAAACCATGCCGGGCCAGGAAAAGGCCTGGGCTGCTGTCGTCGAGAAATACGACCTGCGGCGGCACAGGCTGTCGGAATGGATCGGTTCGTCCTGGCAGTTTACCGACCGATCGCTGGCCACGGGCATCGAGCATCCGCCGCCGTCGGTCTTGAGCCCGGTCAAGCTGAACCGGGCTGGGTTTACCAAGATGATCGATACCGAGGAGAGCATCGTCTGGTGGCTGGAGCGCCTTCAGCGCGAGCGCTGGCTTCCTGCCTAAAAACAACGAGAAGGGCATCATTCATGACCCGAATCGCCGTTGGCGGTTTCCACCATGAGACCAATACCTTTGCCCCCACAAAGGCCAGCTACGACCTGTTTGAGCGCACAGACGGCTGGCCGGGCCTGCAGCGTGGACCGGGCCTCTTGGAGGCGCTGGCGGGCAAGAACATTCCGCTGGCCGGGTTCGGCGATGCCGCGCCGCCTGACTGGGAGCTGCTGCCGACCGTTTGGTGCAACGCCAGCCCCTCCGCCCATGTGACGAAAGATGCTTACGAGCGGATTGTGGGGATGATGCTGGAAGAGTTGCGCGGGCATGGCGCCGTCGACGCGGTGTTCCTGGATCTGCATGGCGCCATGGTCTGCGAACATCTGCAGGACGGGGAAGGAGAGTTGCTGCGCCGGGTGCGAGCGGTGGTCGGTCGTGACGTACCGGTGGTGGCGAGTCTCGACCTGCACGCCAACGTGACCGAGGCGATGCTTGCCAACAGCGATGTGATGGTCGGCTACCGGACCTATCCGCATGTGGACATGGCGGAGACCGGCGCCCGTTGCGCGGAGGTGCTGGCGCGGGTGCTGCGGGAAGGGCGGCGGGCCAAAGCCTGGCGCAAGCTCGACTGGCTGATATCCATCAACTTCCAGTGCACGCTGATGGACCCGGCCAAGTCGGTGTACGAGGACTTGGCTGCGTTGCAAACTGGAGACGTGACTAGCGTTTCCTTCACGCCGGGTTTCCCCCCCGCGGACATTCACGACTGCGGTCCGGCCGTCCTGGCCTATGCAGCCACGCCGCAAGCCGCGGCAAAGGCTGCGGATGCTGCTGCGGCGGCAATCGAGGCGCGCCGGGAAGCATTCGACGGGGGGTATTTCTCGCCGGCGGAGGCGGTGGCAGAGGCCAAGCGTCAGGCTGGGCAAGGCGTTAGGCCAGTGGTGATCGCCGACACCCAGGATAACCCGGGCGGCGGCGGTGACGGCAACACGGCGGGGATGCTGGCAGCACTGGTCGAGGGGCGGGCAGAGGGCGCCGTGTTCGGGCTTTATGTCGATCCGCTGCTGGCGGAAGCGGCGCATGCAGCAGGGGAAGGGGCCGAAATCGCGGCCGGCTTTGGCGGGCACTGGCCGGGGGACGAGCCGCTGCCGCTTACGGTCTCCGTCGAGCGCCTCGGCAACGGCAGGTTCCGTTGCACTGGTGGCTTCTACGGCGGTAACGACATGGACCTGGGGCCCATGGCGCTCTTGCGCGTCGCCGATCAGGATGTGCGCATCGCCGTTGCCAGCCGGAAGGTGCAGGCGGCGGACAAGGAAATGTTCCGGTGCCTGGGGGTGGAGCCGACCGAAACGCCCCTGCTGGTCCTCAAATCCTCGGTGCATTTCCGGGCCGACTTCACGTTCGACCGCGGCGCCATCCTTGTGGCGGCCGCGCCGGGCCCGGTCACGGCCGACCCGGCCGCTTTGCCGTACCGGAACCTGCGGACAGGTGTCAGGCTGGGGCCGCTGGGACCGGTCTTTGTTGGCTAGCTTGGATTACTTTACGGCAATGACGGCGATATCAGAGAAAATCTCGTCGAGCTTCCATGCGATTTCCTGTAACTCAGCACCGCCTTCCTCCATATAAGGCTCGAAGACGAACGTCGGCTTCTTGTAGCTGAGCGTGGCCGTGCCGTCCTCGTCCTCGGTCACGTACATGCGGATCGGCGCCTCGATCATGGCGGGGACGGAGAGGCGAATGATCTGGACTGCGTAGGTATTGTGGAAGATGCCCAATACCCGATTGCCGGGAATCTCCACGCCACGGCGGGCGGCTGCCTGGGTCGGGCCAGCTTCGGTGACAACAACCATGCCCCCGGTTTTCACGGCGCTGCGCGCACGTTCCAGGAGATCGGAGTAGCTGTGTTCGGTGTCATGCACGACCCAGCCGTCGCGCGGTTCGACCGAGCCGGCCAGCACAGGAAAAGCGAAACAACAGGCGGCAACGGCAGCGATTAGGGCTTTCATCATCCAGTCTCCATCATCGTTTTTCGTAACCGCCAGTCACGGCGGCCGGTCAACCCCGTACTAAGCGGCCTGGCAGCGCACCAGTCACTTCGCCGTTACGTAGGGTTTCGACGCCGGCACAGAAGGTGTGCCGGTAGCCTTCTGCCCTTTGTACCAAACGCTTCCCGCCTGCCGGCAAATCGTATCGCACCTCCGGCAGGCGGACACGCAAATGAGCGAAGTCGATCAGGTTCATGTCGGCGCGCTTCCCGGGCGCGATCGTGCCCCGGTCGGTGAGGCCGTAGGCCGCTGCGGTATCCAGCGTTTGCTTTTTCACCAGAAATTCCAGCGGCAGGCCTTCGCCCCGCTTGCGGTCCCGCCCCCAATGGGTCAGCAGCGTGGTGGGGGAGGAGTGATCGGCGATCACGCCAACATGCGCGCCGGCGTCAGCCAGCCCGGCCACGCAGTTCGGGTGGCTCAGCATGGTGCGGACGATGTCGAGGTTTCCTTCGGTGTAATTTTCGAACGGATGCAACAGCAGTGCCTTGCCGTTATTCTGCATCATCAGTTCCAGCGCTAGGTCGAACGGGTCGCGCCCCGTCGCCCGGGCCTGCGCCGCAACGGCTTCCGCCGGTGCGGGCTCATAGTTCAGATCCGGACCAAGGGGGAAGGCGCGCTCCAGTGCTTTCGCCATCCAGCGGGTATGGCCGTCCTGTCCGCGCTCCTGCCAAAGCACGCGGCGCAATTCCGCATCGGCCGCCAGGCGCTGGTAGCGCTGGCTGGGTGCCAAGCCGCCCATCTCCAGCCAGGCCGGGTGGCTGGCGAAAGGGTGCACCGTTGTCTCCAGTCCCATCATGATGCCGATGGGGCGCGAGCCGACCTGCCCCGTGACGTGCAGCCC
>CAYYSC010000397.1:0-3636 GCA_964474065.1 uncultured Rhodospirillales bacterium
CCGCCGCTGGACTTTTGAGCCAATATGGTTCTCCCTGCCCGAAGGCCTTCAAATTTCGCGATGCAATGAATGCCGGTTCGCGAGTAGCGTCAAGCCTTGGTCCCGGTGTCCGGCAGAAGCACGGCCGAAATGACAACAAAGGCCTGCGCCAACGGAAAGTCGTCTGTGATGGTGAGATCGATCTGGGCCTGCATGCCCGGCGGCGTCAGTTCCGCCAGCCGGGCCGCAGCGCCGTTCGTCAGTTGCATGCTGGGCTTGCCCCCCGGCAGATTCACCACTCCCATGTCGCGCCAAAACACGCCGCGCGACAGGCCGGTGCCTAGCGCTTTGGAACATGCTTCCTTGGCAGCGAACCGTTTGGCGTAACTGGCCGCCCGAAGGCGGCGGCGATCGGACTTTGTCCGCTCGACATCCGTAAAAATGCGATAGACAAAGCGGTCCCCGAAGCGCTCGAGCGTCTTTTCCACCCGGCGAATGTCAATCAGATCGCTGCCAATACCCAGAATCATCCAGCTGCTCCCGCACGGGCTGCATCCATCGCGCGGCGCATCCTGCGAATCGCCTCTTCAAGTCCGACGAAGATCGATTCCCCGATCAGGAAATGTCCGATGTTCAACTCCACCACCTCCGGGATGACGGCCACCGGCCCAACCGTATCGTAGGTAAGGCCGTGGCCTGCATGGCACTCCAGCCCCAGCGACGCCGCCAGGCTCACACCTTCTCTGAGGCGGCGCAGCAGTTCCGGGCGCTCGGCCTCCGGCGCTTCGCAGTAGGTGCCGGTGTGGAGTTCGACCACGGCGGCACCACTGGCCGCGGCTGCCCGGATCTGGTCTGGATCCGCCTCGATGAACAGGGAGACGCGGATACCGCTGTCCCCTAACTGCTGGATGAGCGGGCGCAGCCGGTTGTCCTGGCCGCGAACATCAAGCCCGCCTTCCGTCGTCAATTCCTCGCGCTTTTCCGGCACCAGACAGGCAGCGTGCGGGCGGATCGCCAGCGCGATGTCCCGCATCTCATCGGTCGCCGCCATCTCAAAATTCAAGGGAAGGTCGACCTTTTCCCGCAGGCGCCGGATATCGTCGTCGCGGATGTGCCGCCGATCTTCCCGCAAATGAGCGGTAATTCCATCGGCGCCTGCCTCCTTGGCAAGCAAGGCAGCCCGGATGGGATCGGGCTGCCCACCGCCGCGGGCGTTACGCACGGTTGCAACGTGGTCAATATTCACGCCCAGGCGCAGATAAGGAAGCATGACGGGCCGTTCCGCGTTCGAACTCAGGATCGCGCCCGATCTACCGCAGCTATGGACGGCTGGGCACGCAACGCCGCGATAATATTGCCGAGATGCGAAACGTCCATCACCTGGATGTCGATTTGCATCTCCATGAAGTCTTCCGCCCGGTTGGTGAAGCGCAGATTGGTGATGTTGCCGTGATTCTGCGCGATGCTGGCGGAAACGTCGGCAAGCTTGCCCGGCTGATTCTCTACAATGACGCGCAGCCGAGCCGTATTAGCCGTGGCAGCGTCGGGATCCCAGCTTACGTCCAGCCAGCGCTCGGGCGTGTGGTGGAAACTCTCTAGCGATGCGCAGTCGGCCGTATGGATGGTCACCCCCTTGCCGGTGGTCACAATCCCCACAATCGGATCACCCGGCAGCGGATGACAGCAACGAGCGAAATGCAGCGCCAGCCCCGGAATGAGGCCCCGGATCGCTACGGGTTGCTTTTTCTCCTGGCGGTGCCGCCGCGCGGGCAGGAGCGACACAACCTTTTCGTCGCTGCTCTGCGCTGGCACGAAGAGGCAGGCCCCCAGCTCACGCTCGCTGTGTAATCCTTCCCCAACTGCAGCGTACAGGTCGTTGACATCCCGGTAGCCGAAATGATCGAGCGCCGGGCCGAGCGCCCGCTCCTTCAGATCCGTGCTATTCGCCGCGAACAGATTGCGGACAATCTCCCGGCCAAGCTGGATGTACTGCTCTCGTTGCTGCAATCGCATCGCCCTGCGGATGCGGGCCTGTGCCTTGCCGGTCACCACGAACCGCAGCCACTCCGGCGACGGACTGCGTGTTTTGGAGGTGGTGATCTCCACTTGGTCGCCGTTCTGCAAAACCGAACGCAAGGGGAGTAGCTTTCCGTTGACCTTCGCCCCGACGCACGTATCGCCAATATCGGAATGGACGGCATAGGCGAAGTCAACCGGTGTCGCCCCCTGCGGCAGGGAAATCAGTTCCCCTTTCGGCGTGAAGCAGAATACCTGATCCTGGTACATCTCCATGCGCGTATGCTCCAGGAACTCTTCGGAGCTAGCGGTCTGGTCCAGAATGTCCACCAGCCCACGGACCCAGGAGAACTGCTGCCCGTCCGTTGCCTCCCTGCTGCCTGCTTCCTTATAGTACCAATGTGCGGCCACGCCGTATTCCGCGATCTCGTGCATCTCCCGCGTCCGGATCTGCACCTCGATCCGCAGGTTGCCAGGCCCCATCACCGTCGTATGGAGTGACCGGTAACCATTGGACTTCGGAACGCTGATATAATCCTTGAAACGGCCCAAAATTGCAGGATACGCGCCATGAATATGCCCGAGCGCCTGGTAGCATTTGGCAACGTCATCCACGACCACGCGGAAGGCCATGATGTCAGTGATTTGCTCGAACGGGACATTCTTCTTTTTCATTTTCTCCCAGATCGAGTGAGGCAATTTCTCCCGCCCCACGATCTCCGCATCAACGCCTTCCTTCCGAAGGAGTGCCTTCAAATCCGTCAGGACATGCTCGACAAGATTTTGGCCGTGATCGCGCAAATAATTCAGGCGAGCGATCACGGACCGGCGCGCTTCCGGGTGAAGTTCCGCGAACGCTAAATCCGCCAACTCATCCCGCCAGTCTTGCAGTCCCACGCGACCCGCGAGCGGCGCGTAAATTTCCATTGTTTCGTGCGCGATTCGCTGCCGCTTCTCCGGCTTGCCGATATAGGACAGAGTCCGCATGTTGTGGAGCCGGTCCGCGAGTTTTACCAGCAAGACCCGGATGTCTCGGGACATAGAGATGACGAGTTTGCGGAAGTTCTCTGCCTGCTTCGACTGGTCGGACCGGAGTTCTAGCTTGGAAAGTTTGGTTACACCATCGACAAGACTCGCAACTTCCTCGCCAAAGCGGTCCTGAACTTCCTTTAGCGTTGCGTTCGTATCTTCGACGGTGTCATGCAATAACGCGGTGGCCAAGCTGGCACCATCAAGACGCTTCTGCGCGAGGATGCCGGCCACTGCCAACGGATGCGAGATGTAAGGATCGCCGGAAGCCCGCACCTGCTTACCATGATGCTCATCAGCGAAGCGAAAAGCGCATTCAATGCGGTCGAAGTCAGTATTGGGGGTGTTAGCCCTGACGACTTCGGCCAAGTCTATTAAGCGTGCTATTGTCATCTGCCCGGCACGCTTTTCTGTGATGGTCTCCGGTAAACCGGCTCCTGGTCCATCGCAAGGTTGATTCAGTCTTCGCGTCCCTGATAATCGCCGGCCTGCGCGGCCAGTTCCCGAGCCAGTGAAGCCAGATCCAACTCTTCGGCTGGCGGCGGTTCTTCCTCTTCCGCCCCGGCCCGGCCCGAGCCACGCTGAGCCTCACCCTGCTCGTCCAATTCGAAG
>CAYYSC010000398.1:0-3636 GCA_964474065.1 uncultured Rhodospirillales bacterium
GGACGCCGGGCAGACGACCACGAGGTCCGCTTCCCGCGAGAGGCGGATATGGCCCATCTCCGCCTCGTCGGTCAGGGAAAAGAGGTCCTGGTAGACCTTGTTCTCGCTGAGTGCCGCCACGGAAAGCGGGGTGACGAACTCCGCTCCTCCCTTCGTCAGCACGCAGCGCACATCGACGCCACGCTCCCGAAGGCGGCGAATCAGGTCGAGGCTGCGGTAAGCGGCAATGCCGCCAGCAATGATCAGCAGAATGCGCCTACCGTTGAGCAATTTGCTTTCCTACCTCGCCTGTCATCGCCATGACTCCGATCATCCCTGAGAAACAACCGCAGCCCGCGCAGCGCCCAGGTCACGTCCAGCGCGCACGGACTACCCGATCTGAGCCCGGTTTAGCCACTCGCTTATGTTGGCTTGGTTCTCAAGGCCTGCAATTGCCGTGACCAAGCCTTCCGCGGTCTCCTCACCGACCAGCGGCCCTGTCAGTGCGCGGAACTTCTTCGCGAGCTTCGCTTCCTGCTCTTTGAGGTCGCGTATCGGCTTGCCAATATCGAAGTTCTGCCGCAGCACCTTGCCGTCTTTCTGGTGAACGACGACCTCCGAGAAGAATGAATTGTAGTCTTCCCGCGGGATAACCTCGGCCTTGCGGCGCAAGTCGGCGGTGCCTTCGACGTCGAAACCCTCGTCCATGTACAATTCCAGGCTGCCGTCCGCCTTATCCAACAGGCCCAGCGCCACGTTGTGGGCCAAGGAGAACTTAGCCTCCAGGCCGGACTTCGGTTCCGCGATGTCGCACATGCCGATAGCGTTAGGCGGCACGTTGATTTCGATCTTTTCCACCAGCGCCGGATCGAAGCCTCCCTGCAGCCGAAGGCGCAGCGCGGCCTCCGTCGGCGCATGTACGCCATAGCAAGCCGGGTGGTACTTGAAGAGCACGTCGGGCGTATGGAATAATTCACCGATGCGCTCCAGCGCACGCTCGATATTGACACCCTCCGCCATGGTGTCGCCAAAGCCTTGCTTGATATCGAGCGTGTTTTCGCGCGCGGTGAAGCCGCGTGCTGCCAGCGTTGCCGCCAGCAGGCCGTTGGAGGCTGCCTTCCCGGCGTGCAGCGGCTTGGACATGGTGCCGAAATTGCTTTTCAGTCCGGCGGCCTGGGTCGCGGCGATGCCCATGGCGCGGTTGGTCGTCTCCGCGTCCAGGCCGAGCAGGTTGGCGCACCCCGCGGCGGCGCCGATCGCGCCGATCGTGCCCGTAGCATGCCAGCCGCGGGCGTAGTGGCCCTTGCTCATCATGGCGCCGATCCGCGCGAGCACCTCGACGCCGGCGACAAAGGCGGTGATCACAGCCTTGCCATCTTTGCCATGCCGCTCGGCCAGAGCCACGACGGCGGGCATTACGGCCACGGTCGGATGGCCGGTAAAGACGCCCAGCACGTCGTCATAATCCAGGGCGTGCGCGGCGGTGCCGTTGTACAGGGCAGCCTGGCTGACCCCGGTCTTTTCGTCGGTACCGATCAGCGTGGCATGCGGCGCGCCGCCCTCATCCTCGATCTGGGCGAGGAGGATCTGGGACAGCGGCTCACTTTTGCCGGCCATGGCAACGCCGATCATGTCCAGCAGGCAGTGGCGCGCCACGGTGCGCGCTTCCGCCGGGATGTCCTCGAAGGTCAATTCGCTCGCGAATCCCGCCAGCGCCTCGGTGACTTTCGGCTCGTTGGTAAGGGCTTCGGCCATGGCTTTCACTCCCGGGAAATGTCGTCTTCTCGCTCGATAGTAACTAGTGCGGCGGGGAAGAGCCACCGTCAAGCCAAGAGACTTGATCATCTGGACGATCCGCTCACCGCAGGGCGGCCATCCGGGTAATACTGTTCAGGCCGTCCCGAAGGCGTTCAAACACCCAAGGGGATGGCGAACAGACGGGCATTTACCTGGTTTTCACAGGTCTGTGACGTACATCACTCGCTTCCCCTGTCACGAAATGGTAGCAAGTGGAGTGTAAGAGAAGAGCGAAGTCAGCAGAGAGCGTGAGCGGCCCGGGCGTGCGGAAGAACGCGTCTGGGCTGCCGCATTTGGCTAGCAGCAGCAGCCAACACATTCCTTCCCGTGATTGTGATGCCCTTATTCAGACTGAAGCTGCCCACGTCCCATCAAGAAATAACGGTTAGGCAACGATATTGTCGGGCTTTCCGGCAGCGAACGCCCTGATATTGGAGCAGGTCGTCTCCAGGATGCGCTCAACCGCTTCGCGGGTATTGAAGGCGCTGTGAGGTGTCGTGATCACGTTTCGCATGCGCAGGAGCACGTGGTCGGCCAGCAGCGTTTCGAGATCGTGCGTGCGCGCGAAGATCGAGCGGAGCAACTCGGCCTCCTCCCTTACGGTGGGCTCTTCCGGCAACACGTCCAGACCGGCGGCCTGCAGACGACCGTCCGCGAGTGCCCTTAGCATGGCGTGAATGTTGACGATGCTCCCCCGTGCGGTGTTGATCAGCACGGCACCTTGTTTGACCTTTTCGAACTCTGCTTCTCCGAGAAGATCCTTGGTCGCCGGCCCTCCAGGCACATGCAGGCTGATCACATCCGCGTTGGGCAGAAGCTCGTCGAGTTCCACGTAACTCACTTCATGCTGACGGGCCCAGTTCGGATCGGGGTCTGGATCCGCGGCCAGCACTGTCATACTGAAACCGCGCGCGATTTGCGCGGTGCGGCGACCGATCGAGCCGGTGCCGATAATCCCGATGGTTTTGCCCTGCAGGTCGAAACCTTGCAGCCCCTTCTGGGAGAAATCGCCTTTCCTTGTGCGGTCGACAGCTTCGATGATGTTGTGACTGATGCTCAGCAGGAGCGCGAAAACATGCTCGGCCACGGTATTTTCACCGTATGACGGTACGTTGGCCACCGCAATTCCCCGCTCCTTGCAGGTTGCTTCATCGACATGGTCAAAGCCGGTGGAACGGGTGGCGATTAGCTGGAGGTTCTTGAATCTATTTAGAACTTCTTTTCCGAGCCGCGAGTAAATGAAGGTCGACAGCACTTCAGCGTCCGAGTGGCGTTCCGCTGCTTCTGCCGATACGGGCCCCTCCTCGAACCAAAGTTCGTGATCCCGGACGTGGTCGCGGAAGTAATCCGCCTCCCATGGCTCTGCCTCGAACACGACGATTTTCATTACGCAAGCTTTCTGCGATTGCTGGGGAGACCCATCAAGCGCGCCTAAACGCTCAAGTAACCCTTGATATGATTGCGCTCTTCCTGCCGCTCCTCCGCGAAGACCTCGATGGAATCTAGTTCATCGACGCTGCCGAAGCCGAGATTCGTTTCGCGGTAGTCGATGATCGCGTCCGCTCGTTCCTCGCCGATCCCGCGGATGGTCATCAGCTCTTCCCGGGTGGCGGTATTGATATTCAGGGGCGGACGGTGGCGTTTGGATATCTCATCGATCTCGGTCGGCTCGGCGCTCAACTGGGCCCGGATCATGCTCTTGTGTTCCTCCGGCAGATTGTAGAAGCGCGGCACACGATCGAGATCGGCGACCGTATCGAAAGGTCCATTCTCCTCGCGCCAGGCAAGAATGACCTCCGCCAAATCGTCATCGATTCCCTCGACTTCTACCAGTTGCCGAAAGCCGCAATGATTGAGGTC
>CAYYSC010000399.1:0-3634 GCA_964474065.1 uncultured Rhodospirillales bacterium
CGACGACTTCACGGATCCCGCAGCGACGCACACGTTTTCGCACCTCTCCGCTTCCATCGTGCTGTCGCGCAAGAAAGCCTCGCAGGGCCTCTATCCGGCGATCGATCCGCTGCAGTCTGCGTCGAAGATGCTGACGCCGGGCACGGTCAGCCAGCGGCATTACCGGGTCGCGCGGGGGGTCCGGAACGAGTTGGCGGAATACGAGGAATTGAAGGACATCATCGCGATGCTCGGCATCGAGGAGTTGTCGGAGAGCGACCGCCGGACCGTCCAGCGGGCGCGGCGCCTGGAGCGGTTCCTGACCCAGCCGTTTTTCACCACCGAGCAATTCACCGGCTACAAGGGCCGGTTCGTCAGCCTGGAAGAGAACCTCGATTCCTGCGAGCGCATCTTGAACGACGAGTTTGCCGATCGTGCGGAAGGCGATTTCTACATGATTGGGGCAATCGACGAACTGTTGGACCGGCAGGGGGGCGAATCGACGGAAGCAGGCAGCGGCGATGAGGAAGGAGACGAGGCCGATGCAGCTTAAGATCGTCACGCCGGCTGAAACCTTCCTCGAAGAAACCGTGCAGAAAGTGGTGGCCGAAGCCCCCAACGGCGCCTTCGGTCTCTTGCCGCGCCACATCGACTTTGTCTCGGAACTGGTGCCAAGCGTCCTCGTCTATCAACGGGCGGAAGAGGAAGAGGAGCGCTTTGTGGCCCTCAATACCGGGACTCTGGTGAAATGCGGCGACAACGTCTTGATCTCGACACGGACCGCGATCCGCGGCGACGACCTGGAGACCCTCCGCTCGCAGATCAGGGAGACCTTCCTGCAGATCGACGAGCAGGAACGGGTCGCACGCTCTGCGCTGGCCCGGTTGGAGGCCGGGATGGTCCGGCGGTTCATTGACCTGGAAAAGGCCATCTCGTGACCCAGCGCGACGAAGAGCCGGATACCGAAGACACCGAAAAGGCAGCGGACGCCATCGAGCGCCACGCTGACCGCAAGATAAAAGCGCGCCGGACCCAGAAACGCGGGGTTTGGTTCGGCCTGGGGATGTTCGGTCTTGTCGGTTGGGCGGTCGCGGTGCCGACGCTGCTGGGGATCGCGCTGGGATTGTGGCTCGATTCGGTAACCGATTCCGATATGTCCTGGACGCTGGCTATGTTGCTTGCCGGTGTGGCGCTCGGCTGCCTCAATGCGTGGTATTGGGTCCAGCGGGAGAGCCGCCATGAATGAGTCGGCTCCGAACTACGCGGTTCTGCTTCTGATCCTGGGGGTCGTGACCCTTGCCAGCGCCGTGGTTCGCGTCGAGCTCCGCCGGCTGCACCTGCCTGCCATGGCCGGATACATCCTGATCGGCGTCGCCCTTTCCGCGTCAGACACCCTTACCGGCTTCATGACCGAGGGCCTGCGCCAGAATCTGGACTTTCTGGCCAAGATCGGCGTAGTGATCTTGCTGTTCCGGGTCGGCCTGGAAAGCGATTTGAGCCTTCTGGCGCGTCAGTTGCGCAATGCGGCGACGATCTGGCTTCCTAATATGGTGTTGCCTGCGGTTGCCGCCTTTCTGTTGGTGTACTTCTGGCCAGGCTACGGATTGCTGAACGCCCTGTTCGTCGCCGTGGCCGCCAGCGCAACTAGCATCGGCGTATCCACCGCCGTTTGGGAAGAAGCCGGTCAACTGAAAACGCCGACGGGCGCGTTGCTGGTCGATGCTGCGGAACTCGATGATATCTCCGCGGTGATCCTCTTGAGCGTCCTATTTGCATTGGTGCCGGTGCTGCGGGACGCTGTCGACGGCTCGCTTTGGATCACGGCTCTGTCGGCGGGGGGCCTTCAATTCGGCAAACTCGTGATATTTTGCGCTGGGTGTTATTTCTTTTCGCGCTGGCTTGAAAAGACGGTCACGGCATGGTTTGCCGAGTTCGACAAGCGGCTTGGCCCCCTACTCTTCGCGGTCGGTGCAACCTTTCTGATTGCGGCCGCCGCTGACATCCTCGGTTTTTCCATGGCCATCGGAGCGCTGTTCGCGGGCCTAGCGTTCAGCCGCGATCCGGCAGAACAAGACATCGACCGCTCGTTTGCCGGCCTGTTCGCCGTGTTCGCTCCCTATTTTTTTGTCGCCATCGGCCTCGCCATCGACATCACAACCGTGGGCACGGCTCTTTGGATGACGCTCGCCCTACTAGCGGTCGTGGTCCTTGGCAAACTGATCGGCGCGGGCATTCCAGCTGCCCTGCTCACCTCCCGCCGCGATGGCTTGCTGATCAGTGTGAGCATGGTCCCGCGGGCGGAGATCTACCTGATCGTCCTGCTGCACGGCGTGAACCTCGGCGCGTGGGCGATCCCCAAGGAACTGTACACCGCCGGCGTCATTGTCAGCCTGCTGACCTGCATCGGCTCTCCGGTGGTGGTACAGCGGCTGCTGGCATCGAAGGCCGACGTTGCGGAAGAACGGACGGGAGAAGCCGGATGACCGAACCTGCTTTGACCACCCTCGCCCTGGCCTTTGCGGGCGGCCTCCTGGTCGGCGCCAGCTACTTCGCCGCGCTGTGGTTTTCGGTGCGGTCCCTGACCGGCGGAAGCCACCGCTGGCCGTCTTTTGCCCTGGGAGGCGTGCTGCGGCTGGCAGCCATGGGCGGAGCGCTGGCCCTGCTCCTCAGCCTGGGCGTCAGCGCAACACTGATCCTGGTCGGTTGTCTCGGCTTCCTCGTGGCACGGCTCGCGGCCACCGCCCTGGGGCGGCCGGGCAAACAGATGACGGCGCGGGAGCGGTAGCTCATGGATATCAGCACCGATCAATGGGTGTTCTGGTCCTACGGTCCGTTCGAACTGAACGCCACCATTGTCTTCACCTGGGCGGTGATGGCCTTGCTGGCACTAGGCTCCTGGGCCGTGACCGCCAACCTGTCCGACAGCGAGGAAATTTCCCGCTGGCAGAACCTCCTGGAAGTCATCGTGTCCGGCATTCGCGACCAGATCCGCGATGTGGGCGCGGAAGAGCCCGGAAGGTATTTGCCCCTGGTGGGCACGCTCTTTCTCTACATCGCTGTCGCCAACCTCCTGCTGATCATCCCGGGCTACGATCCGCCCACCGGCTCCCTATCCACAACAACGGCGCTGGCGCTGTGTGTATTGATCGCGGTGCCGCTGTTCGCAATCCGCCAGCGGGGGGTCACGGGATATCTGAGGAACTACATCCGGCCGACTGTGTTCATGCTTCCCTTCAATGTCATCGGCGAGATCTCCCGGACGATCGCGCTTGCCGTCCGTCTGTACGGCAACGTCATGAGCGGCACGGTGATCGTGGGGATCCTGATCAGCGTGGCCCCGTTCTTCTTCCCCATCATCATGCAACTGCTGGGCCTGCTCACCGGTCTGATCCAGGCGTACATCTTCGCGGTGCTTGCCATGGTATACATCGCTTCGGCCACCCGCACGCACGCGGGCGGTGATGACAATCGCGGGGACGAAGCGGCCGAGAACGCCAACAAAGGAGAGTAACGAAATGGACGCGACGACATGGGTTGCGGTTGCCTCGATCGTGACGGCAGGCCTGACCATCGGGATCGGGGCCATCGGCCCGGCGCTGGGGGAAGGCCGGGCAGCATCGTCCGCCCTGATGGCCATCGCCCAGCAACCCGACGA
>CAYYSC010000400.1:0-3632 GCA_964474065.1 uncultured Rhodospirillales bacterium
TTGGAAGGTATCGGCGCCCTCGATGTCCGGCGCGCGCGGCGACGAAAGGCAGCCAGTCGCCATGATGCAAAACCGGGCAAAAAGGGTCTCGCCATGGCTGGTCCGGACGCTCCAGCGCTGCACGCCCTCATCGTAGTGCGCGGAATCGACCCGGGTATCGAACTCGATATGCGATCGCAGGCTGTACCGGTCGGCGACGTGGTTCGCGTACTTCAGGATCTCGGGCTGGGCAGCAAAGGTCTCGCTCCAGCGCCATTCCTGCTCCAACTCCGGGTCCCAGGAGTAAGAGTATTGCATGCTCTCCACATCGCAGCGGGCGCCGGGATAGCGGTTCCAGTACCACGTGCCGCCGACGCCACTGCCTGCCTCAAACACGCGGAAGGACAGACCCAGTTCGCGCAGCTTGACGATCAGGTAAAGGCCGGAAAAACCTGCACCGACGACGACGACATCGACTTCAGACGGTTTGGCAGCTGCGCCGCCAGACTGGTGCTCACCCATGCGGTGGGAACTCCCATCATTACTCGTTTCGGTCTGATATTGTGGCATATTGAACGAAAGTGTAATGCAATCCGATCGCTCAGACCAAGCGCGAGCTTACGCTCTGCCGGAATGCACGTCAGTCGCTGCGGTTGATCGCGAACTCCGGTGAGCCGATATAGCTGCGGTTCCAGGTGGGCGTGATATGCAATTCGTTAATGCAAACATGCGGGGGCATCTGGGCGACGAACAGGACGGCAGCGCCGACATCTTCCTCCTGCACCATCTTCGCGCGTTCTTCCGGACTTGGCGGCGTTGGCCGCAGATCAAGGATTTCCGTCGCGACCTCCCCAGGGCAGAGCGCGCACGCGCGAATGCCCAGGTGGCAGTGCTCCTCGTTGATGCTTTCGGTCAGCACATTCAGTCCCTTTTTGGCCGCGCCATAGGCGAAGCCGGAAAAGTTGCCCGTGCGGGTCTGGCTGGCCATTGACGAGACATTCACAATCAAACCGTCGCGCTGTTGCCGCATGATTTTCAGCGTGGCATGGCAAACGTTGAAAGCGCCCGTTAGATCAACGTCGATGATGGCGTTCCAGCTGTCCGAGTCCGTGTCACGCCAGCGTCGCTTCGGCCGATTCAGGCCGGCACTGTTGATCAGCATGTCGAGCCGGCCGTGTTTCGCAGCGATCCGCTCGACGGTAGCGTTAACTGCCGCTTCATCCGCGATGTCGACCGCCTCCAACTCGGCATAACCGCCCTTCTCGGCGATCTGCTGCGCCACGGCTTCCAGTTGCGGAACGCGGCGGCCGGACAGAACGACCGTAGCGCCGGCTGCGGCCAGGGCCAGCGCCCCTGCCCGGCCGATGCCCGTCCCGGCGCCGGTTATCCACGCGACTTTTCCTTGAATCGATTGCATGCGGTTTCTCCTGGCCAGTGCTGAGAGCGCGGGGTTTTCCCCGGCCCCCCAAAAATGGAATTCGTACCCGACGATAGCCTTGGCCATGTTGGAGAAATCCGCAATGCTCTAACGGACAGAAGGAAAAAGGCCGGTCCTCCGAACCCGTCCAGAATATACCGTCAGGCGGCGCCTCAGGAGCGAAGCCAGGTCAGCGCCTCTCGCTCCTGATCGCTAGGGAAATACGCCATTTCCGTCGGAGCGACGGCGGCGGACAGTTTGGTGCCCCATTCCTCCAGCTTGGTTTCGCCCAGCACGGCAACGCGTCCGAGCTTGCCTGTCTTGTCAAGCGTGAATTCAATTTCCCGCCATAATGCTTCGAGCTCCCAACCCTGAAAATTCTCGAGCCGGATCAAGACACTCAAGGGCCCTTTGGCGAGTTGGACCGCATTCTCCAACTCAGGCACGGCTGCCTCGTAGTCGGTTTTCGTCGCCGTACCGGACACGCGGACGACGATCAGATCGTCGACTTCTTTCGGGTGTTCAATGGTAATCAAGACATTCTTCCTTCAAACTAGGCGACGGTATCGCGAAGGCCAGTCGCCAGTGCGATCTGCGAGACACCCAGGAAAATCAGATCGATCCCAATCAGAAGCCCCAGTGCCCAGTAAGCCGTCCCGGGAAGCCCCGCTAGCAAAAGGATCGCCAGGACAATCGAAAGCAATCCCGATCCCAGCAGCCATACCCAGCCGGGTGCGGGGCGCGCACCGAACGCCGCGGCAGTCTTCATCGCACCGCCGATTAGCAGGAATGCGGACAGCACGATGGTCAGGGTCACCACCCCTTCCATGGGATTGAGTAGCAGGATCACGCCGGCAAGGATGGCCAGAACGGCAAAGATCAGACTCCATGCCACTGACCGATCGCGGCGGCCGGTAAACGCCCTGATCGCTTCAATGATTCCTGCGGCGACAAGAACGGCGCCGAACACCAACTCCACACCGATGGAACTTGCCAGCGGGAAGGCAATCGCCAAACCGCCAAGCAGAATGGACACAATGCCGGCAACGGATAAAGCCCAGACGCTGGTCTTACCGGGCCGGGAAGTATTGCTGGTCATGATCGCCTCCGCTTCGCACTACTGTTGAGATGGCTCCGGTTTCGGCTTTGGCGGAGTCTCAGAGCCCGGCGCTCCATCGTCGGATAGCTTGATCCAGGCTTCTTCGAGGTCACGGCCCGCGTTGGAAAACGCTTCTTGCACTTCGCTCCAGGCGCCCGCACTGGCCTGCTGCATTGCGCCATAGTGCTCGCTCAGCCTGTTGCGAGCCTGCCGGAGATCGTGAAGTGCTTTGCTATAGCTTTGCTTGGCGTCAGTGGACAGTGATCCCCACCGCTCCCGCAACCGCTTTTCAACCTTTTCGATCTGCCGGTCCGCGGCGTTGAGGGCCTCTTCCGCGTTCTCCACGGCCTGCTCGCGCTGCGTCGCGCCGTAATCGCCAACCGCTTCTATCGCCGCGTCGATTTTTTCCCATGTTTCACCGGCGGGGGTGCGCTCCCGGTCGGAGTAAGCGGACGCCTCAGCGGCAGTCGGTAAAAGAGCTAGTGACGTCAAGCAACAAAAAGCCAAAGTGGCGGCCATTTTAGCCGAAAGAGTGTGTTTCATGCTGTTTGCCTTCATGGCTAGCGGAAACGGTCAGCGGCATCTTTCATGGCTTGATTCATCTCCTGCCATGCCCGCTCGGCTCCTTGCTTGATGTCTTTCCAGGCACTGGACTGGGCTTCCTTCAGCTCCACCAGCTTCGCCTCTAGATCGTCGCGTTTTGACTCAATGTCCTCCAGTTCTTCGGCATAGTTTTTCCGGGCTTCCGCGTTGGCGGCTTCCGCCTTTGCCCGCAACAGCTTGATCTCGGCGTTCCAGCGGTCGATCTCCGCCTGCAATTTCTCTTCGTATGCGCGTTTTTCCTGCATTCCATGAACTCCTTTCGCATCATGTCTGAAAAACCTGCCGCCAAGCGACTTGGTATTTCAATGCTACGTCATAAGTACACAAGACTGCTTCTCACGATTAGCCACCTATTCCGTAAATCTCTCTGTTATTCTACATGACGTTCATATGTTTCGTAAGATTTTTTGCCTAACACGGTTCTTGCAGTCGTCAAATCTGCGCGACCCAATTCACCTTGGCTACTCGGCTGCGAATTCAAGGAAAAGCTTCGGGCACGGCGCTCAGCCTCTCCATGCCCCGATCAACGCTTGT
>CAYYSC010000401.1:0-3631 GCA_964474065.1 uncultured Rhodospirillales bacterium
CCGCGCCGATCTGTCTCAGCGCCTCAGGCGACTCCGTCAACAGAAAAGGTGTGGCTGCTTCCGGCCAGATCACATGCGTGATCCCAGCCGCTGCTGCCCCCTCACTCAAACGAAGGTGCCGGGCAAAATGCCGGGCCCGCAACTCCGGGCGCCATTTCTCCCGCTGTTCGATATTTGGCTGCACGAGCCGCAAGGTAACACCCGGCACCATCGGCAGATTGTCCGGCGCCGGCGCCGTCGCCAGACGGACTCCCCCTGCTGCCGCCAGCACTGCAATCGGAGCAAGCAACAAGGCCGCTCCGGCTGATTTGCGGCGGAAGCCCGTTTCCGCAAGCAGGGGGACGAGGGCGGCCGCTGCTGCCACCGTCAACAACGAAAGCCCGTAGGGCCCGATCCATGCCACTCCCTGCAAAACCGCCAGCGTCTGATCCCAGGCCTGAACCGGAAGGTTCCAGGGAAAGCCGGTGAGGATGTGGCCGCGGAGCCATTCCGCCATAGAGAACAAAACGGCAAACAAGAATGCGTCCCAAACCGGCCGGGCCGAACGCAACTTTACGAACGCCATCCCTGCCAGGCCGGTCAGCAAGGCCAAACCAGCCGGCAAGCCGCTCACCGCGAACGGCCGCATCCAGCCAAAGCGAGCCGCGTCCACCAAAAACGCTTCTCCTATCCAGGAAAGGCCGAACAGATGAAACGCAAACCCGTACGCCCAGGCGAGCGCGAAGCCGCTCCAGATGCCACGGGCGCCAAGCAGCAGGAGAATAAGCAGTGAAACCGCGGGAAGCAGAAGCGGCCAAAAGGCCGTCGGCGGCATGGCATACGAACCCAGCCAACCCGCCCCAAAAGCCAGGGCAAAACGGAGCAGGAATGGCATTCGTTGAAAAAATGTTATCTGGCCGGTCTCCGGCATGAACCTGCCAAGCTACGCTGCTACTTGTTCCGGAGGCGACGGCAGGTTCCGGATGCGCAGACGCTTCAGGCGCCGCGGATCGCCTTCCAGGATCTCGAACTCCACACCGGACGGATGGACGACGATCTCACCCCGGCTCGGCACGCGCCCAACCACGGTAAAGACCAAGCCGCCCAGCGTGTCGATGTTGTCCCGCTCCTCGTCGGTGAGAATATCGCCCACCTCGGCCTCGAAATCCTCCAGATAGACCCGTGCGTCGGCAATCAGGCTGCCATCCGGCCGCATCTCGAAAATCAGATTCTCTGCCATCTCGTGTTCGTCTTCGATATCGCCGACGATTTGCTCCACGAGGTCTTCGATCGTCACCAAGCCATCAATGCCGCCGAATTCATCCACGACGAGCGCCATGTGGTTGCGCTCAAGCTGCATCCGCAATAACAGGTCCAGGACGCGCATGGACGGCGCGACCACTATGACGGGGCGGAGCAGGCTGCGCAGCGGCGGCGGCTCCTCCTCCACTGCCAGCAGAGGCAGAACGTCTTTCACGTGAACCAAGCCCAACACGTGGTCCAGATCCCCCTCGTAGACCGGGAGGCGCGAATGATGGGTTTCCCCGATGCGCTGCACCACTTCTTTCAGCGTGCTGTCCACATCGACCGCCGCGATATCGATGCGCGGAATCATGACATCCTCGACCGACTGGCTACGGAGCCGAAGCGTGTTTTCGAGGATCAGGCGTTCGGTTGGATCGACAGGCCAGTCATCCGATTCGTGCTGTTCCGCAAGTTCTTCCAGGGTCTCCCGCAAGGAACCTTCGCCTTGCGAGCGGGGCCGCCGGACCAGCCGCCACATATCCCGCCACAGGGACCGCCTGCCACTGGGTCGCGTGTGCCCGTTGCCTGCGGGATACGAGCCGTTTCCGTTGCTGCCAGACTCGTTTGCTTGGCCATTGGCAGAGGAATTCGAAGGTTCTTGATCCGCGGGCGCTTGGCGTGCCTGCGGACCGGTACTAGGCGAAGGGTCGTCGCTCATGCTCATTCCGGCGTGCCGGCTTCATACGGATCGGGAACCCCCAGCCCCGCCAAGACAGCGCGCTCAATCGTCTCCATTTCCTCGCGTTCCACCCGATCTTGATGATCGTATCCCAACAGATGCAAGACTCCATGAACGATCATGTGCGACAAGTGGGCAGCGAGCGTCTTTTCCTGCTCGGCAGCCTCGCGCGACACGGTCTCATAAGCGATGGCGATGTCACCAAGATGACGAACATTCCCGCTTCGAGAATACTCCAGCGTTTCCAATGCCTCGTCCGCTGCAAAGGCGAGAACATTGGTTGGGGCGTCGCGCCCGCGGAAACGCTTGTTAAGATCAGCGAGCTGGGCATCGTCGGCCAGCATGATTGCCACGGAATAATTTCCAAATAAGTCGCGCCCGGCCTCTTTCAATGCGGCAAGCGCAGCCTGTTCCGTCAATTCCTCCACCGGCGGCAGCCGTTCCGGCCAGTTCGAGGACGCAACATCAATGTCCACGCTGAACGAAGCCGGTTGCCTGGGCGAAGGATTGGCCACTGGAGCACTTCGGACCGGGGTTGCGGGCGATGCCCGACTATCACGGCTGGCGTAAGCCTCTACGATCCGGCCCACCAATGGATCGCGGATCACGTCTGCCGCCGTGAATTGCTGCACCCCAACCTCTTCGACGCGACGCAAACGGTTGACGGCATCCGCCAGCCCGGAAATGGTACCGGGCGGCAGGTCCACCTGATCCGGGTCGCCGGCCACAACCATGCGCGAGCCTTCGCCAAACCGGGTTAGAAACATCATCATTTGCTGTGGTGAGGTATTCTGCGCTTCGTCCAGGATCACAAATGAGTGGGCCAGCGTCCGGCCGCGCATAAAGGCCAGAGGGGCGATCTCGATCGTTTCCATTTCGATCTGCTTGGCGACAAGGTCGGTCGGAAGCATGTCATGCAACGCGTCATAGAGCGGCCGCAGATAGGGGTCGACTTTTTCCTTTAAATCGCCCGGCAGGAAGCCAATGCGCTCCCCCGCCTCAACCGCCGGACGGGACAATACTAGCCGCTCCACCTCGCCTGCCGCCATCGCTGCAACCGCCGCGGCCACGGCAAGGTAGGTCTTGCCCGTGCCCGCGGGTCCGAGGGCAAAGGTCAGCTTGTTCGCCCGGATTGCGCGCAAGTAATCCGCTTGAGTCGCCGTACGGGGCTGAATTGTCCGGCGGCGGGTCCGGATGGTCAACTCGCCGAGGTCTTCCCGAAGAGACGAATCCCCACGCGCCGCCAGTTTCAGAGCGCCTCTCACCGCGCCCCGGTCGAGGTTTTCGCCCTTTTCCAGCCGCTTATAGAGCGCGTCGAGCACGTCCGTGGCACGTTCGATGGCACCCTCTCCTCCGGTCAACTCGACGCTGTTTCCTCGGGAGACGATGTGCAAGCCGAGATCACGTTCAATGAGGGCGAGATTTTGGTCGTACTCCCCAAACAACTGCTGGGCGAGCCGGTTATCGGCGAACGTCAGGCCGCGGCGGACCGGCGTATCGTTCAAGCCGCCTCCCGCGCGTCACCGGTCAGGCCGTGCGGACCCGCAGCCGTAATGGTGACGTCCACTGTTTGATTGCGCCAAGCCTCCGGCCCCACAGCATGCACCGCATGCCTCCATGGCGAGCGTCCCGCATGCTGCCCCGGATGGCGGCCAAGCCGGTCGAACA
>CAYYSC010000402.1:0-3630 GCA_964474065.1 uncultured Rhodospirillales bacterium
ACCCCGTCAAGGATCCCTTCGGGCACCCCGGGCGAGAGAGCGTTCACCGGCGGATTGTCGACGGTAATGGTGCCGACGGCGCCTACCTTGGACAGGCGGACGAGATCTTCGGACATGGGACTTCCTCTGGCGTTTCTAGTGGAACGGTGGAGGCACTCTAGAGACGGGTGGTGCTGGGCGCCAGAGAAGTGCGAGGGGTCATTTAAGGGAGAGAGTCATCGATCGAGGGTTCGACCAACTTGGTCCTTCAAAACAGAATCTATCAACGTTTCCAGGCGGTTCTTGTCTGCTTTCAAGATGTCCGAGCGCCGGTTTTCCTCGCGCATTAGGTTCAATTGCTCTCGGACGGCGTCTTCGCCCGGCAGGCCTACGCCGCAACCTAGCCGACCGAGCGCCATAACCACGCGTTCCGTCATCAATGGATTGGAGCGGGCGGCATGACGAAGGGGTTGAAAGCCGGCTCGAATCAGATCATCAACTCCGAGGTTCGGCGCAGTGACGCGTGGCACGCCAGCGGCGTCAGTGTAGATTCCGGTGGCAAGTCCCTCTATTCGGGCTCTCAGGAGCGCGGAGGAAAGGCGGTCGACACAGGCGACCGCCGTGAAGGTGTCATCAATACCAGGAGAAAGTGCACGCAATCCGATTTCGACCAGTAGATTGATAGAGAACCGAAGATCTCCCGACGGGGTTCGTGTCGGTCCCAAGAGAACGAGTTTGCTCAAATCATGGTCAAAAACATCGTTACGCACGCCCACGATTACAGCCAAAGGCTGTCCTCGGATGACATAGTCGCCTGGTGCTACCCGGAAATCGACATAAGAGCGGTACCGCGAAGCGGCTTCGGCCACCTTGGTCAACGCGATCTGCTTAACGTAACCATGGTTTGGTGAAAGAAGATTTCGGGCGGGGCCGGAGGGACGGATCAAGTCTTCCCCTGCCAATTGGTCGCTTCCGCGGACCGCCGCTGCCAGTTCCCGGTCCAGTGTCCGCCCGATTGCCGCAATCTCCTCGTCAATTGTGACGCGGCGGGCGGCAGCGTTGACGAAAATCAAGAGCATCACCAACGATGCGGCGGCAAGGGCCAACCCGACTGTCAATGCCAGTTCCGGCACCGGCCCGTCCCCAATCGAGCGCAGCACGAACAATGAATATAGGAATGTCGCGCCCAAAGTGCCAACGGCGACCTGACTGATCCGATCCTGATTGAAACGCTGCAGTAAACGTGGGCCGATATTGCCCGCTGCCAGCGTGAACACCACGAGCACGGTGGAATAGACCAAGCTCAATGCCGTCATCGCAGACCCGGCTACGGCCATCAGGACGGCGCGCGCAGCTGGGGGGCTTATCGCCAGCGGCTCTAGCGCTGTTTCGGGGAAATGGTGGTCTGCGATCCCGTCGAGCGACAGCGTGGCAAAAGCCAAGACCAATCCAGCCAAGCTGAGGATGCCGGGGATAGTGATGAACCCCCGGAATTCCCTAAGTCTCGCCCATAGACCGGCTGCGGTTCCCTCCATGTGCAGGGGATCCCGTAGGGATCGCATCGTTAAACCTGTTGCGCAGAAGGGCGGTTTTCGTCGGTAGATTTGCCGGGACCGCGTGGTCGGAAAGCTGACCGTATTGCTGCTGCCGCCTCTTCAGGCGCTTCGTAATGAACGAAGTGGCCAGCATTTTCGCAGACCTCGACCTTTGCATTCGGGAAAAATTCGGGAATGCGATCAGTCCATTCTACTTTCAGCACGGGATCGTATCGGCCCCATAGCACATGGGTCGGCAACGGGATTGGCGGAGGCAACGGCAACTCGCCGCGCGCAATCGCCATACGCGTCTCATGGACCGAAAGATACCAGTTGAAACCACCCTGGAGGTTGCCCGGTTGCATAAAGTTGTCAACCCAGCGTTGGATATCCTCCCTGAAGGCATTAGGGCTTGCTGACCAACGAGTCAGGAAGTGCCGGAGGTACAGGCAGCAAGCGTCCCGGCTGCTACCAATGAGTTGGGCGGCCCAAGGCAGCTGATGAAAATTCTGATACCAGACTTGCTCAATGTGGTCCGGAGCATACCAGCGTTGGCCAATGCCGGGATATGGGCAATTGAAAAAGAAGAGCCCCGCAACGCGCACCGGCGCGGCACGCGCTATCGATTGCATGACCATCGCGCCAACGTCGTGACCAACCAGGCCGAACCTTTTCAGCCCAAGCGCGTCTGCGAGTCCAAGAATGTCGGCCGCCATGACGTCTGGTGTTTGTTGCCGAGAAGGCCCGAAACTGGGCTTATCGCTACGGCCGAAGCCCCGCAGGTCCGGCGCGATCAGGTCGAATTCCTGGCTGAGCAATGGCATCAGCTTGCGCCACGTCAGCCAGAATTCGGGCCAGCCATGCAATAACATCAAAGGCAGGCGGCCATCTGCCGCCGTCCCAGTCCGGGCATAGTGCAGACGCACGCCGTTCGCGTGCGCATAACCGGACATAAAGCCGAATTCTTCCGGCCGAGCCAAATCTTAGCTCCGTGTTCGATTGCTTGCTATGGAATGAGCAATAGCAGAGTCGTCATATCCCATGGTGCTATATCAACCGGCCTGCCAGCCGTTCCCGCAGAATGGAAAGGGGATGCTGCTTGGTGGGCATATGTGAATTGACAGCCAAAGCCTGTTCGAACGCACGAATGGCCTTCTCCTCCTACCCAAGGGGGGTGCGGACCAGTCCGAAGCCAGACATTGCGTCGAAATGACGAGGCTCCAAATTCAGGAGCCTGCCGCGATCTGCAATGGAGGCCCCATAGTTGCCTTGGAGGTAGCGACCCGTCGCGCGATTGCTCCAACCTTCGGTGAAGCGTGGCACGCTTTTTATGTCCGTGTCAAAGTCGGCTTCTGTTGCCCACAAGCCGTTGTTCATTTCGGCAATGCCCGTTTTCATATTGTCGAATAAGCTCTGCATGACCCGCGTCCAGCCAGCGGTGGCTATATTTCCGCAGTCAAGGAAGCTGCCCGCGAAGCAGCATCGACCGAGGGTGCTTTTTGAAAACGAAGCTCAAGAACGCCACCGGTCTGGTGAGCCCGAACCGGGACAGGCAGACCCATTCGGATGACGCAGACCCATCATACCAGATGACACTTCGAACTGCTCATTGATTAATGTTAAAAGGGTTTGCATCAGATGGCTATCGCTTCCTATGCGTCGCCTTAATCGACTTGCCTGCCGCATGCGGAAGCTCCCGACCGCGATAAAACCAAATTTTCCGCCAACCAGCTTGGCAATGATCATTCTGCTTACCTGTCTGACCGGGATCACTCCCCTTCCCATCGATATGCCCTTGGCTGGGTTGCCCGCCCTCGCCATGTCTTTTAATGCGCTGGAATCCCAGGCGCAGCTGATTATCGGGGTTTTCCTTGCTGGTTTTGCCGTAGCGCAGCTCGTTCTTGGACCCTTTTCGGATCGCTTCGGGCGAAAGCCGGTGTTGATTGTTGGGCTCGCCGTGTACGCGATGGCGGGGGCAGCCTGTCTCATGGCGGACAGCCTCGCCTCCTTGCTGGTCGGGCGATTCGTTCAGGGTATTGCGGCCTGTGCAGGCCCGGTGGCAGCACGCGCCGTGGTTGCAGACGTTTATGAGGGAATGGCCGCACAGCGCGCTATG
>CAYYSC010000403.1:0-3592 GCA_964474065.1 uncultured Rhodospirillales bacterium
AAGGGGGAACGGCAATACCAGGCTGAATCCGCCGCGCATCGGCCTCGTCAAGCAGTTTGCGATGCCAAGAGGTGAGAACCATGTGCCCAAGCCATGGCACAGAAGCCGGATCGGCTTCGCTGAACGGAGTGCCGAGCGCGGGATCAGCACCCAAACCGGAAAAGACCGCTTTGCGCGTCTCCCATCCCGCGATAAGGGCGAGCACCAGAAGAGTGTAGCCGGGTTGCCGGCGGAACAAGGATATAAACGTTTTCAGCGACTCCGCGGGCCGCCCATCCCGCAGCAGATGAAGACAGTACCCGGCAGTCCGGGCTCGTCCCAGGCGGAATACCCAGGCCGGAATGTCGGCGGTCGAATGTTCGATCAGTTCCAATGCCTTCAAATTCGACTTGGCTGAGCGAAGATGGTCCAGTGACATATTATCCTGATGCATGCGATAGCCGACGAGAGCCTCCTGCACGCAGCCGGCCGGGCCGAGCGTAGAAAGCTGGAGTTGTAGCAGCAGGTCTTCGGAGCCTTGGACACCCCAATCCCGCAACCGGGGGTCGTGGCCGCCGAAACGGCGCGCCAACCCGGTGGGAACCATGATGCTGCTGACATTGCTGAAGAAGTTCGTCGCGATCTGCCGGCAAATCGTGTGTCCGGAAATATCGGCTAAAGTCCGAAAATTGGGGATGATTCGATCGTTTTCATCGACCAGCCGATAACCAGTATAGACAAAGCTCAACGGCGTCTTTGCCCGCTGAAATACCTGAAGTTGTTTCTCTATTTTGGTCGGATGCCATAGGTCATCTGCATCGATCCAGGTGATGTATTTTCCGGACGCGTGCCGGAGCCCCACATTCCTGGCTGCGGCCACGCCGCTGTTTTCCTGCCGGACGATCTGAAACCGCCGGTCTTGGGCCGCAAAGATCTTAGCAAGCTCGAACGTGGCGTCGGCGGACCCGTCGTCAACGATGAAGACTTCAATGTCGGAATGGGTTTGCGCTTGCACGCTACGAAGCGTGCGCTCCAGCGTGACGGAGGCGTTGTATGCGGGAACTGCGACGGTAATCAGCGCCATGTCATTTACACTCTGCCGCCATCAACTTCCGGTTACGCGGCGAGACAATAAACAGACCGCCCCGCGTGCTGCATGCTGCTCGGGATCTGGGGCCATCTTTCCAAGATCGGCGCCCGCAATGCACTGAAATACATGACGCCTATAAGCATCGAAGCGCCAGATTTCTCAGCGGCGATTTCGATGAGCTTCTCTGCAATAAAATCCGTTCCATTAAGCGGTTCCTCAAATTCTCGGCAAAATAGCTTGCACACCCTAGCCGTCGCTGCACCTTACCAAGATACAGTTTGAGACATAACTAAGTAAGCATGCGCGTCACCAGAACCTTCCCTCTTTCGATACAAATATACGGGCACGGCATACAACAAGCATGTGGAAAACAGTCGCGCATTTTACAGGAGCAGGAGAAACCTTGTCTGAGAGTGACTCTCATCTCGATCAATTCATGTTAGAAAAGCCGCGGGGTTATTTTACCGCCGCGAAGCTAGGCACCCAGGGTTTGATTGAGCAGCTTTTCGAAGCGGTCTCCAGAGATGTTGGGGACTTGAATGCGGGGTATTCGGAAACGATGGCTCCGATGTGTGGCGAGGCCGAAGCGGCTGCATCCCGCATCCGTGTAACCTGCCGCAGCAATTTGACCGCCCGTTTGTTCTCCGAAGCGCCCAAACGGGTAGGCGAAGCTGGAGACCTCCTGCCCTGTCAGCTTACGGAGTGTCTCGCGGCTCTCACGGATTTCTTCCGCCCCGGTTGCCGGCACCACTTGCCCAAGGTCCGGATGAGTGACTGTGTGCCCGCCGATCTCGATCAATGGCGATTTTGCCAAACGGTCCAACTCAGCCTGATTGACCGGGCGAGCGAGATCCGCTTCCGGCGGCGTTGGGGGTACGCCCGCCCATTCGGCCAATTGCGCCAGCGGTTGCTCACGCTGGCAGGGATTGAGCGCTGCCATAAACGCCCAGACGTTCAGAAACGCGCGCTGTCGGGCATCCCGAGGCGGCTCGAAATCCGCTGCCCATCTTGCCGCTCTCCGCAAGGACTTTTGGTCGTACTGACCGCTCGTCCCAAGATGCCAGGACTGGCGCTGCTCGCCAGCCGAAAGCGTCAACGTTGCGGGAAGTGCCGGCTTTTCCAGGAAGACGCGGTTCAGGAAATCCCACCAGAAGGCGTCCGGTTTGCCAACGGCCCCGCTAACGACGTAGACCGTGGCAGGGACCTGTTCGCGTTCGAGGATCGGCAAGGCCGTTCGAACGTTATCAACATAGCCGTCATCGAATGTTACCGTGATCGCATTCTCTGGTTTGCCCGGCTGATACAGCCATTTCGACAGTTCGCTTAAAGGCCGTGCTTCGCGCCGGCGCCTAATGATGGCCATGTGCGCTGCAAAGTTCTCGGGGCTGACCGCCATTTGCCACGGGTCGGAGGCCGGGTCCGCCACGCGATGATAAAGAAGGATCGCGCCCCGCCGGACCCGGCTGGTCCGCAGGCGCTCTTTCCGTCGGTCGATCGCTTCCTGAAGAGGCCGTAAAGGCTGGGAAAGCATTGAAGAATCTCCCCGCTACTCGTCGACGGCAGAACCGGGCTGCATGGCCTTCTTTGCCGACACGCCGATCAACATCTGGTAATCGGGATCATTCACTTCGAGCTCGGCGCGGGTCAGTTCTTCCATCGCCAAACCCTGCAGGAAAGAGATGGTGGAAAGGACATTGCCGAAACTTTCTGCTTTAACTTGCCCGCCCTCAAACACGTCTTCGAAGATTCGTTGGGCTGAGCTCTGAGTAAAGCCCCAATGCCAAGTGCTGCGCCAGTCGGGGTCCGCAATTTGGGTGAGACCGGCCATCGTCGCCAACACGGTACCGCCAGGCTTCAGCGCCCGGTGTAGCGTCTCGACGACGGCATTGTAGTCGTAAATTACCATTAATGTTTGCGTAATGATGGCACAATCGAATGTATTCGAGGGAATCTGCGGCGCATCCGTCAGGTCAGCAACAATCGTTACCGGCGGGTTTGGGTCGTTATAATGAAGCACATCGATGTTAGTGACCCGGTCGCCGCCAAATTTTTTGGTGTAAGTGTTCTCGGATATTTCCAGGACGTGGCCGTGGATCGCTGATTGATTGGCAGCCAAGAATTTTTCGATATAGTAACGGTCGACAGGGGTACCGCGGTCCCACCCATAAAGACGGCTGATGGGATCCAAGCGGCGAAGATCGCCGAAATTCACCGTGTGCGGGCGCGGATTGCCCATTTGTTCAAGCTTGGCCGTGATACGCCAGTGCGCGGGCAGAAGCGACGCGGCGGTCGCCATGGTCCCCTTGGCCGTTCTGACCGGCCAAGACTCACTGGCGGGTGGTGCCGTTCCTGCCTTCTGATCCAAATCTGCTGCCATCGTCACGCCCCTCTGGATGCATAAAATAATATGTTGTCCGATCGATACCCGGGCGACCCGCGCCGTTTATCGCAAACCACTGAGCATCTCTTCCTCAACTGAACACCTTAAACTATTGATTAGTAGCGACCTGACCGATCAACGCG
>CAYYSC010000404.1:0-3591 GCA_964474065.1 uncultured Rhodospirillales bacterium
GCCATCGGCATGCCTTCCGCCCTTGTCAGGCCCATGCCGCCCGCACCGACCAGGGTGAAGCTCTGCAGCCGCCGGTCCATGTATTGGGCCGTGTGGCCGCCGAGGATCGCCCCAAAGGAGAACCCCACCAGGTGGAAGCGATCGCCTGCTTGCGGAAACAGCATGTTCAGCCCGTCCGCGATGACCTGGCCGATCTTGTCCGCATCCTGCACATCCGGCGGGGGGTCGCTGTCGCCGAGACCCGGCGAGTCCGCCGCGTAGACGGTGAAATGCTGCCGGAAGAAGGGGATGTTGCGGATCCAGTGAATCCAGGAACCGTAGCCGCCGTGGAAGAACACGAGGTTCGGCTTGCCGCTCCCAAGCTCCCACACCCGCCAGACCTGATGGCCTTCGCCGCAGGGCGTGCGGAGGATTTCGGCATCTGCCTCCACCGCGCCGATTTTCGCCGCGGCTTCCGGCATGGGCGGAATGCCGTGGTCCATTCGCGGTTCCCGGAAAACGCGCATGGCCGCTGTTTCGCTCATCCTCGCTCAGTCCTCTTTCACGAACCCTTCCAGGTCTTCTACCACATCGTCCACCGACGCTTCGTAGAGTCGCTTGCCATGCTCGACGCAGGAGAGCGATGGGTCCGAACCAATACGCCCGTCCGGGAACTGCCGGCGGTAATCATCCGCATCGCGGATAGAGCCCTTCGCCGCCACTTTCGGTTCCATCTGAACGTTCTTCACGAAATCCGGGTACGCGTAGTAGCTGAGCGAGACTTCGGAGGGCGTCGCGTGGCTGCCCTCGGAGTCACCGTACAGCTCCTTGGAGAGCTTGCGCACCCTGGAGCCTGCAAACCAGTTGGCGAGCTTCACGCGGGGAGGCTTGCCTCCGTTCAGGCTGGCCTCTGCATAGACTTCGCTGAATGCGGCGGTGATGGTCGCGATATTCCCGCCATGGCCGTTCAGGAAATAGATGCGGTCGAAACCGTGTTTGCCGAGCGAGGCGATCACGTCTTTCACCGTCGCGATCAACGTCTGCGGACGGTAGGTGATGGTGCCCGGGAAGGCCATGTGATGCTGGGCCATGCCGATGGCGAGCGTCGGCCCGACCATGACACCGGTCTTCTTGGTAACGCCCTCGGCGATGATTTCCGGGCAGATCGCGTCCGTCCCGATCAGGCCGTTCGGCCCATGCTGCTCGGTCGAGCCGATGGGCATGACGATGTCGCGTCGGCTCTGCAGGTAGGTCTCGACCTCCTGCCAAGTCTGAAGCTGTAGGCGGGGCATGGTATCGCTTTCTCAACGGGCCTTTTGAGCGCTTGTACTATACCGAAGCGCGTTTGGCACGAAACGATACGCCGGAAGAGCCCGGGACCGGCGCTGATGACGGGGAGAGAGAGCAGCATAAAGGCCTCTTAGTCGGGCTCGTCGCCCGTGTCCTCATCTTTTAGCCCATCGGTCAGATCCAGCGCCCCCCCGTGGGGCAAACGCCCGGTGCATCCGGTTCAGCCGTTCCGCTTGCCAAGCATGCTGCCTCGGCCAATCTTCTCGATCTTCAACATCAACGTTATCAAGGTAGATGGAAATTCGACAGTCTCGCTTCTCAGGCAGCCGTTCCCAAGTAACTGAGTCGCCTAGTTCATTCTCGAGTTCACGAGACTGCGAGTACAGGAGATCGAAGAATTTTTTTGCATTGTCGCCGGAGATGTAGAGCTCAGCTCGAAGCCGCCGGCGTGACTGCGCCGAATGCGCTATCGCCAATTTGAAACCTGTACGACCGACAGGATAGCTCATCCACGATTGAGCTTGAGGCTTTCGGTTTCCCCGCACGGGTCCGCCGGCTCGCTCCAGCACGTCGTTCAGTGCACGCCAATACTCCAGATGCAATAACCGTCTTTCACTGTAAGCATTATCATCGACGGCGCGCGCTGAGTGAGCCACCGAACGGGACCATTCGTTAGGCTTGGAGATTACGTTGAACTTCGGCGCCGGCGAAGAGGCGCCAATCCGCCAAAGCTCCACCTACAGACCGAAAAACTCGAAACTCTCGTCGGTAATTTCGTTCAGCCAATCCAGCGCCGCCCGGTGCTCCTCCGTGAAGCTGGCGGCGATCCAGACGATGGAGACGGCCTTCAGCCCGGCGGCATAGGTCATCAGCTGGCCGAGATGCCGGTGATCGGTGCGCTCCAGCTGGTTCTCGACCAGCACCCACTTGTCGGACTCGAGGTCCTTGCAAAGGAGATCGGCGCGGAACGGCCCCACGGCCTGCTCCTGCGCTTCGAGCTCCAGTTCCATGCCAAGCGTTTCCGCCAGAACCGAAAGGTTCTCCGGCCGTGCCAGCCAGGGCGTGAAGTCTTGCGCTTCCGACAGCCAAATCTCCCGGAGATCCACCCTCTCCAGCCGGCCCAGCGGATCTTCGGCCATGCTTCCCCCCGGAGGCGCAGGATGGTGGGCGGTACTGGGATCGAACCAGTGGCCCCTGCGATGTCAACACAGTGCTCTACCGCTGAGCTAACCGCCCATCACGAAGGAACGAGTGTATAATGCCGTTGCGGCCGGTTAGGCAAGGCCTTTCGGCGGAAAAAGATAGGTCACATGGCCCATTTTCCGACCAGGCCGCGCCTCGCCCTTGCCGTAGAGATGGAGGCGGGCGTTCGGCTCGGCCAGATGATCGCGCCAGCGGTTCACGTCCTCCCCCAGCAGGTTGATCATCCTTGCCGGCCGCAGGATCTCTACGCTGCCGAGCGGCAGTCCGCAGATGGCGCGAACACACTGCTCGAATTGATCCGTCTGGCAGGCGTCCATCGACCAGTGGCCGGAATTGTGGGGGCGTGGCGCCAACTCGTTCACCAGCAGGCTGCCGTCCTCCAGCAGGAACATTTCAACGGCCAGCAGGCCCTCCAGCCGGCCATGGCGGGCGATTCCCTCCGCCAGTTCCTGCGCTTTCGCCGCCACTTCCGGCCCGATGGGTGCGGGCGCGACCGTTTCGGCCAGGATCTGGTTGCGGTGCACGTTCTGGACCACGGGAAAACTCCGCACCGAGCCGTCCGGCGAGGCGGCGACGATCACCGACACTTCCATGACGAACGGCACCAGGCTCTCCAGCACGCAAGGAACCCGGCCAAGATCGTCCCAGGCCAGGGCAAGCTCTTCCGGTGTCGCCACGCGCGCCTGGCCTTTGCCGTCATAGCCGCTCTGCGCGGTCTTCAGGATGCCCGGCAACAGTGCCGCGCCGTGCCTCAGGTCCGCTTCCTTTTCCACCGCACGGTAGGGCGCGACCTCCGCTCCTGCCGCTTGCACGAAAGCTTTTTCGCGCCGGCGATCCTGGGCTACCTCCAGCCAGCCCGGCGCCGGCCGGACGGGTTTCAGTGCGGCGGCGGTCTGGGCGGCGACAACGGAAACGTTTTCGAATTCATACGTGATCACGTCACAAGCACTGGCGAACTCTCTAAGCGCGGCTTCGTCCTCATAGGCCGCATCGGTAGTGGCCGCGCAAACCTGTCCAGCCGGGCTGTCTTGTTCCGGAGCGTAGACGTGGACACGGTAGCCCAGCCGCGCCGCGGCCATCGCAAGCATGCGTCCGAGCTGGCCGCCGCCGAGCACGCCG
>CAYYSC010000405.1:0-3587 GCA_964474065.1 uncultured Rhodospirillales bacterium
CCGGGCGGAAGCGAACGCCACCGCCGACCTGATCGAGGAAAAGGGAATGGAAGCCTTCGCCGACACCTATTCGCTCGGACCGACTCGGGTGCAGTTCCAGAACAAGAATCCGCGCGCCTGGCAGGAATTCCGGGATCAGCTCGCGGCCCATTCGGCGCAAGGCTCGGCGAACACCATGCGCGGCGTGCAGGCGGAGCGGCCTTCGCTGTTCGATCTGAAGGAGCAGATGGCCGGTATCACGACGCCGACCCTGGTGCTCACGGGCGACGAGGATTGGCCCTGCCTGATGCCGGGCGTCATGATGAAGGAGACCATCCCGACGGCGGCGCTGGTGATGATGGCGAATTGCGGCCATACCATCAACATCGAGGAGCCGGACGAATTCAACGCCATCCTGCTGGACTTCCTGGCGCAAGTGGATGCCGGCCGCTGGCAAGCGCGTGATCCCCGCGCCGTGAGTTCGTCGATCCTAGGGGTAAAGAAGGACTAGCCCGCTTCTTCCGGCTGGCCCGCGGGGAAGGTAATCCCGATTACCTCATGCCCGCAGGCCGCCAGGAATTTGGCGAAACCCGCTGCGCTCACCGCCGTCGTTGCCCGATTGGTGAGGGGGTGGAAATGCAGAGGCTCCATCGCGGCCAGGCGCTGGTCATACACGAACGTGACCCGATGTTCGGGATCGTTGATCAGCGCGAACGGGGTGACGGCGCCGGGCTCGATGCCCAGCACCTCCATCAGCAGGTCTGGCTTCCCGAACGACAGCCGGCCAGCTTCCAGGGTCTTGGTCAGCGCCTTCAGGTCCACGGCCGCGTCTTCCGCCGCCGTGACCAGCCAAAGCTGGTCCTTTTTGTTTTTCAGAAAAAGGTTTTTGGAGTGCCCGCCCGGCAGGGAGCCGCGGAGCGCCTGGCTTTCGGCAACCGTGTAAACCGGTTCGTGCCACACGGTTTCGTGGGCAATGTCCAACTCGTCCAGATACCGGAACAGGTCGTCCGGCGTAGCAGCCGCCATGGATGGTTCCTAGCTTCCCCAGGTCCGAGCAGGACCGGAATCGATATGGATGAAATGCGAACCCGTATACAGGCCGACGCCGCCAGCCTTCATCCCGACCGCGGTACGGTAAGTCTTCCGCAGGGATTTGCCCGGCAGATAGAAATCAATCGCCTGACCCTTCACGTGGTAGGAATTGCGCGCGACACCCCCGGAATTCTCGCGCAGCATCCGGTTGGTTTTCGGGCTGCGGTATCCGGACAGGATTTCGACCTTGTCCAGGTGACGCATCCGGCCGCATATGTAATGTAGGATGTCCAGCACCCGCGGATCCATGGCGTGGATATCATCGGTGCGCCAGTCACGCATGAACTCGTTGATTTCGACCCACGCGGCGGGGTCGTAGCGGCCGTTTCGCCAATAGGTGGCCTTGATGTTTTCCTTGGTGTGAAGATGCAACATCGATAGCGACCGCGCCCTGCTGAGTGCTTCTGCGGGACGTACCACGAATGGCGTGGCCAGCAGCCCGCCGATTACCAAACGACGGCTTACCGTCGTGAGCGGTTTATCCATCAACTCGACCCCTATCGTGTTTTTGGCGTTGCCGGCCTTGTCTCAGCGACAGACCGACTTTTTAACGCTGTGGCATACACAGTTTATCAATGGGTTAACAAAGGATGGGTGCCCTGCCAAGAGTTGCGGCAATCCGCCCCGCTGGCTGCGGAGGCAGGTAGGGGCGCGACCTCCAGATTTTCGGCGCAAGAGGGGGGTTACTTTGATAGCGCTGCGCAGGCGCGCTGAATGCGCCGCCCCGCTTCCTCCAGTTTCTCGTCGCTCGTGGCATAGGAGATGCGGAAGTGCGGCGAAAGGCCGAAGGCGGACCCTGGAACGACCACGACTTTCTCGATCTCCAGCAGATAGAGGGCAAAATCGTCGTCATTTTCCAAGATCTTACCGGCCGGCGTTTTCTTCCCGATCACCCCCGCGCAGGACGGGTAGACGTAGAATGCCCCTTCTGGGGTATTGCACTGCAGGCCGGATGCCTGGTTCAGCATGCTGACGATCAGGTCCCGCCGGCGCTGAAAAATCTTGGCCCATTCCTCGATGAAATCCTGCGGGCCATCGAGCGCTTCCACGGCTGCTGTCTGACTGATCGAGGACGGGTTGGTCGTGCTTTGCGACTGCACCTTGCGGATCGCATCGATCAATTCTTTCGGTCCGGCGGCGTAACCGATTCGCCATCCTGTCATCGAGTAGGCCTTCGAGACGCCATTGACCGTCAATGTCCGGCTATAAAGTTTTGGCTCGACCTGCGCGGGAGTGCAGAACTGGAAATCGTCGTAGACGATGTGCTCGTACATGTCGTCCGTCATGATCCAGACGTGCGGGTGGCGCAGCAGCACCTCCGTCAGCGCCTTCATCTCGTCCCATGTATAGGCCGCGCCGCTGGGGTTGGAAGGCGAGTTCAGGATCAGCCACTTGGTCTTAGGGGTGATCGCGGCTTCCAGTTCTTTTGGCTGCAGCTTGAACGCCTTGTCCGCCGGGCATTGGATTGTCACCGGCTTGCCCTCTGCCAGCAAAGCCATGTCCGGGTAGCTGGTCCAGTAAGGGGCCGGAATAATGATCTCGTCGCCCGGGTTCACGCTCGCCATCAGGGCGTTGTAGAGGACGTGCTTGCCGCCGTTGCCAATGGTGACCTGGGCGTTGGTGTATTCCAGCCCGTTCTCGCGCTTCAGTTTCCGGCAGATGGCGGCCTTCAGTTCCGGCCGTCCGTCCGGCGCCGTGTATTTGGTATCGCCTTTGCGGATCGCCTCGATGCCGGCCTCTTTGACGTTGTCCGGCGTATCGAAATCCGGTTCGCCGGCGGCGAGGCCGATGACGTCCTCTCCAGCCGCGGCAAGTTCCAGCGCCTTCGCGTTCATCGCCACGGTGGGCGAGGGACGGATGACGCTGAGGCGATCGGCAACGCTCGACATTCGGGACAGTCCTTATTGACGGATCGAAAAACAAAACGCGGCTAAACTAAGCGCCTGTTCAAATCAGGGCAACAGGTTGGGTTAAAAGCGGACAGCCCGGCTCACTGGGGGAGCCGGGCCAGTCTGCTCTTCATTAGCCAGCCAGTTAGGAGGGATCACCAGCCGATGGCTCGATCTTAGCGGAGGACGACAGCCTAAAACAATCGAAAATGGGAGAAAATCCAGAATTCGCAACCAAATTCTCACGCGTTCAGCCGCTGTTCGAGCCCGGTTTTAACGGTCGGCCATTCGTCCGGGAGGATGGAGAAGTAAACCGAATCGCGGAACCGCCCGTCCGGCAGAATCATGTGATTGCGAAGCACCCCTTCATGCTTCGCCCCGAGTTTGGCGATCGCAGCCTGGCTGCGCTTGTTGCGGAAGTCCGTCTTCAATTGCACGCGGATCAGGCCGCAGATCTCGAACGCGTGCTGGAGGAGCAAGTACTTGCATTCCGGGTTGGTCTTCCCAGCCCAATAGTCGGGATGATACCAGGTCGATCCGATCTCCGCGCCGCGATGCTGGGGAGAGATGTCGAACAGCCGAGTCATCCCGACCAACCGGTCCTCCGCGAGGAAGCGGACGACGTAC
>CAYYSC010000406.1:0-3578 GCA_964474065.1 uncultured Rhodospirillales bacterium
CAGCGCTGTGGCGAAGTCCGGGAGCGTTGTGGATGACGGAAGGCGACGATGATGGCGTGCTCGAACTGAGCAACCGCACGTGCGCTTGGATTTCAGTCGTGCTTTCGATAATTTGTGGAGCGTGGCTAGTGACCGGCCTCCTTAGCGCCGGCAGTTAACCGTGCGCTGCCCGTCAAGTGGCTCGCCATAGCTTTTTGCCTGAGCTTGCGATTCGCTTTGGGCCGAAGGGTCCGCTCGCCCGCATCTCCGGCAATTCATAGGTTCGCCGGTTTCTGGGCAGGCACGAGTGTTTCTTGTCACGCGAATGGTAGGAAACGTGCCACTGGTTTCGGCGAGAGGTCATGCTTTTAAGGCGCCCATGAATGGCGCATGACCTCTGCTATAAATCGTTGAAAAGCCAATCAAGCTGCGTGCGGCGTCAGCACCTGCCGCACGGTCGCGTTGTTCTGCAACTTGTCGAAACCAGAGTTCAACTCCTCAAACCCGACGGTGCGGTCAATCAACCGATCAACCGGTAGGCGGCCCTGGCGGTAAAGACTAACGAAACGGGGAATGTCCCGCACCGGCACGCAGGACCCCATGTAGGAGCCCCGGATTGATTTTTCCTGCGCCACTAAGTTATTCTGATTAAATGAAAAATTCGCCGCGCTCGGCGCCAGGCCGGCGGTTACGACGCTGCCGCCGTAGCGGGTCACGTTGTAGGCCGTCTCCAGTGCCTTGATCGTGCCAGCCAGGTCGAAGGCGAAATCCACGCCGCCCTTGGTGATTTCCTTCACCTGCTCAACATGGTTGGGATCGCTGGCGTTGACCGTGTGCGTCGCTCCGAGTTGGCGGGCTAGGCCCAGCTTCTCGTCCGACAGGTCGATAGCGATGATGGTCTCTGCACCGCCCAGCTTCGCGCCCAGCAGGCCGTTCAGGCCGACGCCGCCGAGCCCCACGATAGCGACCGAGTCCCCTGGGAGGATACGCGCTGTATTGATCACTGCGCCCGCGCCCGTCATCACAGCACAGCCAAACAGCGCCGCCTCATGCAGAGGCAGATCATTGTCTACGACCACCACGCTGCCCCGGTCTACGACGGCGTATTCGGCAAAACAGGAAACACCCGTGTGATGCGCTAACTCATTGCCGCCTGCATCGCGCAAGCGAGAGCCGCCATTCATCAGGTGCCCCAGTCCCTTCGTCGCTGCACCCAGCTCGCAAACCTGAGGCCGGCCTTCCTGGCAGCGGCGGCAACGGCCGCAGGAGGGTGAAAACTGGAAGACCACATGGTCGCCAACCTTTACGTCCGTAATCCCAGGCCCCAACTCCACAACCTCGCCCGCGCCTTCATGGCCCATAACAACCGGCGTCTCGCGCGGGCGGTCTGCATTAATAACCGAAAGATCTGAGTGGCACAGCCCGGCACCGCCGATTTTCACGAGCAACTCGTTGGTCTGCGGCGGCAGCAGGTCGATCTCTTCGATGGAGAGCGGCTGGGATTGAGCGAAGGGTTGCGGCGCATTGAACTGACGCAGCACGGCGGCTTTCATCTTCATCGGATCGGGCTTCCTCGGCCTGGGTCTACTCAAATTAAGGCTGAGTATAGTGGTTAGGCGAAGCGGGTCTAGGGCAGAGGCCTAGGCGTCCGCAGCGGCCTTTTCCGCCACGCCCTGCTTCCAGGCAGCAAAGATGGCTGCGACGGCACAGGAGGCGAGCCTCGCCTTCACGCTGTCCGCGCGGCTGGTCAGAATGATTGGCACGCGAGCACCCAGCACCAGCCCCGCCGCCTCCGCATTCGCAAGGAAGGTCAACTGCTTGGCGATCATGTTCCCCGCTTCCAGGTCCGGCGCGACCATGATATCGACCTCCCCTGCCACTTCCGAGCGGATGTGCTTGGCCGCAGCGGCCGCCTTGTTGATCGCGTTGTCGAACGCCAGCGGCCCGTCGAGTAGGCCGCCCGTGATCTGGCCGCGGTCCGCCATCTTGCAGAGTGCAGCCGCATCCACGGTAGAAGGGAGCTTCGGAGTTACCGTCTCCACGGCGGAGAGGATGCCAACTTTCGGCGTCTCGATCCCGAGCGCATGCGCCAAGTCAATAGCGTTCTGGCAGATATCCTGCTTGTCCTCCAGCGTCGGGTAGATGTTAATTGCGGCGTCCGTGATCAGCAGCGCCCTCGGATAGGTGGGAACCTGCATGACGTAGACATGGCTCACCCGCCGTTCGGTCCGCAGGCCGGTGTGTTTCTGCATCACCTCGTGCATCAATTCGTCGGTGTGCAGCGAACCTTTCATCAGTACGTTCGCCTCCCCCGCGCGGACAATCTCCACCCCCTTCTCCGCCGCATGATGGCTGTGCTTGACGGGTACCATCTTGTAGGGGGAAAGATCGAGTTCCTCCTCCTCCGCAACAGCGCGGAGCTTTCGTTCCGGTCCGACCAGGATGGGCGTCAGCAAGCCCTTTTCCGCAGCGTCAATGGCACCGCCAAGTGAAGCAGCGTCGCATGGATGCACGACGGCGGTCGGCATCGGCGGCAGGGAGGAAGCCTGCTCCCGCAGCCGCTCGAAATAATGTTCCATGGCTTTTCAATCCCCTCTTCGTCGGCCACCACATACGCTAAATGATGTTCACAGCGGCGCCTTAACGTGCGTCAACCCTCTGCTCGCACCATGCCGGCTCCCTGCCGCCGCGGCCCGAACAGGCAGGCAAGCCCAAGAATGACGCCCGAGACCGTTGCAATCATGCCGGCAGCACTCACGGCATGCTGACCGCCGAACCAGAGTGGACCGTAGCCTGCCAGCACATAACCGCAGACTGCGGACGCTACCGCAAACGCCACGCTCCACCAGATCTGGGTTTCCAGCCGGTCGGTCATCAGGCGCGCCGCGGCGGGCGGACAAATGAACATCGCAATCACGATGATCGAGCCGACAGCGTCGAATGATGCGACCGCCGCCACCGCCGCCGCCACAACCAGCCCAAAGCTCAACGCCGCCGTAGGTATGCCCATGGCGCTGGCAAAGCCCTCATCGAAGGTAGAAAGTTTCAGCGGCCGCCAGAAAACCACCATCAGCACGGCCATCGCAAGGCAGACCGAAGCAATACGTGGCAATTCGGGCGGGACTGCAGCAAGTGCCGCCGGGTCGGTCAGCGACTGCCAGCCCTGGGCCTGGAACCAGACGAGGCTCTCCAAGTTACCCATGAGCGCGTGCTCGACGTCCAGGTGAACGGTACTCGTATCCGTCTGCTCGAGCAGCAGCACACCGCCGGCGAACATAGCAGTAAACACGACTCCCATCGCCGCCCCCGGTTCGATCCGGCCGAGGCGCTTGACGGCTTCAATCAGGACAACAGCCACGATGGCCGCGCCCGCTGCGCCCAACAGCATGGACAGGCTGGCAACCGTACCGGTGAGCAGAAACGCGACAACGATGCCCGGTAGCACCACGTGGCTGATGGCATCGCCTATCAGCGCCTGCCGCCGGAGAATCAGGAAATTGCCCGGCAACGCGCAGGCCACCGCGGCGAGAATACCGATCAGCAACGGCGTGAGTGAGAACTGAACAAACTCATTGCCCATACGCCTAGGCCTCCACGCG
>CAYYSC010000407.1:0-3569 GCA_964474065.1 uncultured Rhodospirillales bacterium
ACCCCCGCCCCGGCGCGTGCGGTTTCCGGCCATCTCCCTACTGCTGGGTCTGGCAGCCAAGGAAGAAAGCGCCGCCCGCATGCCCTGGTGGCTCCTGGCGCTCCGCATGATGATCGCGGCCTTGGTCATTCTGGCTCTTGCCGAGCCTATCCTCGCGCCACAAAAAATGCTTAAGGGGGAGGGCGGTCCCATAGTCGTCGTCGTTGACAACGGCTGGGCGGCGGGACCCGCATGGGACGAGCGCCAGGCCACGCTCGGCAATTTGTTGGACGAAGCCGCGAGGAGCGACCGCGCCGTAACGGTCCTGCCGACAGCGCGGCAAGCGGAGGCGTTACCCGAAGCCTCGTTCCGGCCTGCCGAGGCGTGGCGCGCGGAGATCGGCGCAATGGGGCCGAGGCCCTGGCCTGTAGACCGGCAAGCCGCGCTAGACGCCCTGCAAGGCGTGGAGGGTCCTGCGGAAGCGTTTTGGCTGGCCGACGGCCTGTCCGGCGAGGGAGATGAGGCCTTCGCCTCCCGCCTGCAACGACTTGGACGGCTGACCGTGATGCAGCCGGATGCCCGGCCGCTGGTACTGGAGGAGCCCGAAGCAATGGCGACCGGGTTTGGCCTCCAAGCCCGGCGCACAAGCGATCAAGGCCCAAAAACGGTCACCGTCGAAGCAGTGGCGGAGGATGGCCGGGTTATCGCCGTGCAGGATGTCTCGTTTGCCAACGGACAGACAGTGGCCCACACGGAGTGGACTCTACCCAACGATCTTGCGAACCAAGTGCGCCGGTTGCGGGTGGCTCAAACTGCAGGCGCAGGCTCCGTGGTGCTGCTGGACGACCGTTGGCAGCAGCGTAGCGTTGGCTTGGCCGGCGCGGGAGCTGACCAGGCGGGTCACCCGCTGCTTGACCCGAGCCATTATATCGATAGTGCCCTTGCAGAAATTGCGCGGCTGAGAACGGGCACGCTCGAGGAACTCCTAGAAGCCGATCCGAGCCTGATTATTACCCGGCAACGGCTTGCGCCGGATCTTGCAATCGCGGTCGGACTGGACGAGTGGCTGGAGAATGGTGGCGTGCTGGTACGCTTCGCCAGTCCTGAGTTGGCCGCAGAGCCGGACGACTGGCTGCCGGTGCGTCTTCGCCCTTCCTCCCGTGTGCTGGGCGGCGCCATGAGCTGGGATTCGCCGCAACGTGTTGCTTCCTTTCCGGAAGCCTCGCCCTTTGCCGGTTTGCCCGTGCCAGAGGACGTCTCCGTGCGTCGCCAGGTGTTGGCAGAACCGGCGCCGGATTTAAGGGAGAAGACGTGGGCGTCGCTGACGGACGGGACGCCGCTTGTGACTGCTCAGTCCCGTGGCGAAGGCCGGATCGTCCTGGTCCACGTGACCGCCAACGCCGCCTGGTCAGACCTGCCGCTTTCCGGGGTGTTCGTTGACATGCTGGCGCGTCTGGTCCGTATCGGCCAAGGCAAGGGAGCGGACCTTCCGGCAGATGCGGTGTTGCCGCCCCGTCAGGTGCTGGATGGGTTCGGCCGGCTTCAGGAACCGCCGCCGGGGATCGCATCCCTGACAAGCGACATGGAGCCGGAAGCGCTTGGTCCGGAAAACCCGCCAGGCTACTATGGCAGTCCCGAGACGGGCGTAAGGGCCTGGAATCTAGCCAACGCAGTGCAGAGCCTTACGCCACTGACGCGCCTGCCGGGTGGGGTCACGGAGCGTTCTTACGGCACCGAGCGGAGCCGTGACTTCGGCGGCTGGCTGTGGGTGGCGGCGTTCTTTCTGCTGCTCGCTGATTTTGCGGCCTCTCTGATCCTGCGGGGTCATGCCCGCCTGCCCTCGCCAACCGGTGCCGCGGCTCTTCTGTTCGTGTTCCTCGGCAGCGCCGGCACGGCGGAAGCCAATACCGAGCAGGAGGCGCTGCGAGCGACGATGGAAACTCATCTTGCCTATGTCGAGACCGGGAATCCCGACATCGACCGGACCAGCGCCGATGGCCTGAAAGGATTGAGTTGGGTCCTGACCGACCGGACGTCGGTCGAACCCGGCGAACCGATCGGAGTGAACATCGAAACCTCCGAGTTGGCGTTTTATCCCCTTCTCTACTGGCCCGTAACCCCGGAACAATCCTTGCCTTCGGCCAACGCCCGCGACCGGGTAGCCCGCTATATGGAGCAAGGTGGGACCGTCCTTTTCGATACCCGTGACCAGCAACGCTCGGGCCCGGCTGGTGTCGGTTTCGGCACGACGCCCGAGCGACAGCATTTGCGACAGATCCTCGAAGGGATTCGAGTACCTCCATTGATTCCTGTGCCGTCGGACCACGTGCTGACCAAAGCCTTCTACCTTCTGCAAGAATTTCCCGGCCGCTATGCCGGCGGCACCTTGTGGTTGGAAGCGAATGCAGATGCTGCGCGCGACGGCGTTTCGAGCGTGATGATCGGCGGCCATGACTGGGCGGCAGCGTGGGCGGTGGGCGTGAACGGCATGCCCCGTTTCCCGGTTATCCCCGGAGGCGACCGGCAGCGGGAATTCGCCTACCGGTTCGGGGTAAACCTCGTCATGCATGTGCTCACCGGCAACTATAAGGGCGATCAAGTGCACGTGCCTTCGATACTGGAGCGCCTGGGCCAGTGACGGGCAGCTACAGCGTTTCCCTCCTTCCTCTTTTGCCCTGGCCGGCGCTCGCGGCTCTAGCGGCGGCGGCATTGCTCTTGACCGGCTACGCCTTTTGGCGGCGGGCACGCGGCGCTTGGTGGCGCTTGCTGGCATTCACCCTGGCGGGGCTGGGTTTATTGCAGCCTCACGTGCTTCAGGAGCAGCGGGAGCCGCACCCGGATGTGGCAATCGCCCTGATCGATCAGTCGCCGAGCCAATCGATCGGGGAACGCGAGGCGCTGCGCGACCAAGCGCTGGAGCAACTGAGAGCCGGCGCCCAAACACAGCCAAATCTTGAATGGCGGGAGGTGATCGCGGGCGCGACGAATGGCAGCGCGCCTGGCACGCGGCTGTTCCAAGACTGGCGGCGCGCGCTAGCCGATGTGCCGCCCGGAAGGCGCGCTGGCGTTGTCGTGCTGACAGATGGGCAAGTGCATGACCTGCCCCGTACCGATGAGACCACCGGCCCGGTTCATGTGTTGCTCACCGGCGAGAAGAACGAGCGCGACCGGCGCCTGCGCCTAATCCGGGCACCGAAATACGGGATTGTCGGCGATAAAGTCACCCTTGACGTGCAAGTGGACGACCTTGGCAGTCCTTCCAGTGGCGAGCGAACCACGGAACTCACGGTGCGGCGTGACGGCGAAGTTATCGATCGCCCGGTGGTCTATTCCGGCATCCCCGCCCTGATCGATGTGCCGCTTGTCCGCGCGGGGCGGGCGCTGATCGACGTATCCGCTGGTCCGGGACCTGCTGAGCTCACCGTGGAAAACAACCGGGTCGTGGCGGAAGTCAATGCGGTGCGCGATCGCCTGAGGGTGCTGCTGATCTCCGGCCGTCCGCATACCGGAGAGCGGGTGTGGCGCAACCTCCTGAAGTCGGACCCGGCGGTCGATCTGGTCCATTTCACCATTCTGCGTCCCCCGGAAAA
>CAYYSC010000408.1:0-3562 GCA_964474065.1 uncultured Rhodospirillales bacterium
AATGCTGTTCAGGTAATAATATTCGTTCTCGGGATCGAAGGCCCCCCATCCCCCTGTTGAACTCTGCATGCCGACGAGCCATTCACAGGCGCGATCGATTGCTTCCCGGTAGGCAGGGTCGCCCTGGCGGTGCATGGCTGCGGCGACCACTGCCGTATCATCGACGTCCGGGTAATAATCGTTCCAGTATTGGAATGCCCATCCTCCCGGGCGCACCCCCGGACGGCTGACAGCCCAGTCGCCTGCTACGTTGAGGATCTGACGCGATTTCATCCAATCGAGCGCCCGCTTCAGATGCGGATCATTCCGGTCGCCTGCCTCCAGAATGGCATGTGCAGCAAGGGCTGTATCCCAGATCGGCGACAAACAGGGTTGGCAGTAGCTCTCGTCCTCCCGTTCGACGATCATCAGTTCAATGGCCCGCCGCGCGGTCACCGAAAGCGGATGGTCATGCGGATAGCCGAGCGTGTGCAGGGCCATCACCGCATTGGCCATGGCGGGATAGATTGCGCCCAATCCGTCTTCGCCGTTCAACCGCTCGACAAAGAAATCTTTGCAACGTTCGATTGCCCGCCGGCGCAAAGCGGAAGGCACCCGCGGCTCTACGACATGAAGGATTTTGTCCAGGCCAAGGAAAACATTTCCAATTCGCGACCCGGTTGGATTGGTATTGTATTGCCGGTGCCGCTCCGGCGGCGTGACAAACAGTTCCTGCACATCGATGCCCGTCGGGTTCTCGGCACGGGCCCGCATGGCAAAAAGAATCAACAGTGGTGCGACGACAGTTCGGGACCAGTAGGAGACTTTGTACAAATCGAAGGGAAACCAGCGCGGCAGCAGAACGATTTCGACGGGCATTGCCGGCACCCCTCGCCATGGAATTTGCCCAAATAGCGCCAGCATATATCGAGTAAACACGTTCGCGCAGGCGGCCCCCCCCCGCTCCAGGATCCACTCGCGGGCCCGGATCATATGGGGTGCGTCTACTGAGTCGCCCGCCAGCTTCAGCGCCCAATAGGCTTTGACGGTAGCCGATATCTCGCCTTCGCCGCCGTGGAAAAGCGGCCAGCTCCCATCCGGATTCTGATGGCGCCGAACGTAGACGGCGATCTTAGGTTCGCGTGCACTGTCAGGTGTGCCAATAAAGTGACCAAGCAATATATACTCGGCCGGAATGGTGCAGTCTGCCTCTAACTCGAACAGGAATTCTCCACCCGGCAACTGCACTTCGAAGAGACGCTGGAGTTGTTGCTCAACCAACCCCTGCAGGGAAACCGCCGGGCCTTTAGGCAAATACTCTGTTTCTTCACCCGGTTGCGGCATGCTGCCGCCTTTTAACTCCATAAAGCCCTCCTTCTCAATGCTTTCAATTTCCAAGCGGGAGCGTCACTTCTTAAGGGTAGAGTCTGCCTACAGCATCGGCAATCGCTCGAAATCCACAATCAGTTAAGACTCACGGGAACGTGAGTCGTTCCGCCGCCAAATCCGCTGCGCGGAACCCGGATCGGATCGCTCCTTCAATCGTTGCCGGAATTCCAGTGCCCGTCGCATCCCCGGCGAGATACACATTCGCCAACTCGGTTTTCGCCTCCGGACGCAGGGCCAATGCTGTGGGGGACTGGTCAAAGGTAGCGCGCCGCTCCCGGATCAATCGCGCCGCCATATATTGTTGGCCCTCTAACCCGAACGCCGCTTGCATCTCTGGCCAGAGCGCCGCGAGAAGCGAGTCCTCAGGGCAATCCGCCAGTCCCAGGCGGTCCGCGGCGCTAATCGTCACGCTGATAACGTCCTCGCGGACGAACGCCCAATGAGCGGTCGCGTTCAGCAAACCCAGAAAGCGCGGACCGCCGATTGAACGCGGGAGCCGGAAGTGCGCATTTACAATCACGGACCGGTCATCCGGCAGTTGCATCTCCGGCAACACCTGCCCGAGACGAGACGGTGGCAAAGCCAGAATCAAACGCTCTGCCGAACTCAGTTTGAGTTCTTTGCCACCGATTTTCGCGGCAACAACGCGGCCTTTATCCAGGGCTAACTCCCTCAAGCGCGCGCCGAAATAAAGCTTCCCGCCTCGCTGTTCGATATATCGGACAGCGGGGTCAATCAACGCGTCCCCCAATCCCCGTTCGGCGATTATCGGGCGGCTATAGCGCTCGCCTTTGGCGACTGTCTCCTTCATTACTGCCCAAAGCAGATTGGCACTCGCGTGTTCTGGCGTGGTATTGAGCACCGCCAAGGTCAGTGGGAGCCAAAAGCGTTCGTACAACGGCCCTTCGGCTCCGACCGCATCGGCGACGGACCGCTGCGGTCCCGCCTTCGCCAACCGAAGGATGGAGAGGTAGTCGGTCACCCTGGTTCCGGGAACACGACGCCCCGGCCTGACCACCCACCAGGGCACAACTCCGGGACTCAAACGCAGGCTCCAATGGACCCCTTGCTTCAGGTCATAGAAAGGAAACTCTGCGGGCGACCCTTCATGCATCGCTTCGCGGCTGCCGACAGTTTCCAGGAATTCCATTGCCGCAGGATTGCCGCTCAACAGCAAATGGTTGCCGTTATCGATAGTCCGCTCCAGGAACGGATCAAAATACGAGCGGCACCGCCCGCCTGCATGGCCGGCGGCTTCGTATATCTCAACGGGTAACCCACGCCCGGCCAGGCGCACGCCCGCCGCAAGGCCTGCAAGGCCAGCACCGACAACATGGACCCTCGGCGTCGGCAGTTCCGTCATGAGCGCAACGATGGGAAGAAAGCGTAACGCAAGGCGCGTGTCAGCTTTTCGCGCTTGGTCATGGTCACAGGTGGCCCTTCGAGAGCCCAACCGCGCCTTTTCAGCCGGTCGAGATACGCCTCGTAAACTCCCAGCATCATCACGGCAGGCCGCAGCTTCGCACGGTCGAGCCCGCGCATCGCGCTGCGCGCTTCTGCGAATTTAATATCCGCCACATCTCCCAGGTCAGCGCAGACATTTTTCAACGCCGGCTCCCGGAGAGCGGCCATCGGGTCAGAGGTGCTAATGGCCTGAGCGTCCAGCATCTCCCGCGGCAGGTAAAGCCGCCCGATCTCCGCATCTTCCCTCACGTCGCGCAAAATATTGGTCAACTGCAATGCATCGGCGAGCGAAAGGGCGAAATGATCCGCTGCCGGTGATGCAGCAACCCCGAAGACACGCATGGAAAGGATGCCGACCGTGCCAGCAGCCCGGCGGGTATAGCGGAACAACGTATCCAGGCTGGGGGCGCGGATCGGCCCGTTGGCATCCATCTCCATGCCTTCGATCAGGAGCAAGAATTCTTCTTCCGGCAAACTGTACCGCTCCACCGGCTTGGCCAGGGCCATTCCAACAGGCGTCTGGGGCGTACCCCCATAGACCCTGGCAATCTCCTGCCGCCAATCCTGCAGGAGACGGCGTTTTTCGTCGGCCGGCGCATCACCGTCCGCAATGTCGTCGACGGCACGGGCAAACGCATAGATGGCATACATGCCTTCGCGACGCTGCCGTGGCATTATCCGCATCGCAAAGCCAAAGGACGAGCCGGAATTCTCGACAATGGCGCGGGCG